>JAFAOB010000248.1 GCA_019238055.1 Alphaproteobacteria bacterium | reverse complement strand
ACGATGTTCCATAGCGAGACCGGCGTTTTCAAAACCAGCTACGCCGCGGATATGGCGCTGTTTCCGTTGCCGGTCGCACGGTGGACGGTGGCAGGTCTGGCGCTCCTGTTTGTGCTCGTCGTTCCGCTCGTCTTCAGCCCGTATCTGATGACCTTGCTCAATCTCGTGCTGATCGCCGTCGTCGGCGCACTCGGGCTCGATATTCTCGTCGGCTATACCGGTCTGATCTCGATTGGCGAAGGCGGCTTCATGTCAGTCGGAGCCTATACCGCGGCCAATCTAGTCGTGCGGATGGGGCTCCCGTTTTGGGTCGCGATCCCGGCTGGCGGGCTGATGGCGGCGCTGATCGGGATCATCGTCGGGATACCATCGCTGCGCATCAAAGGGCTCTATCTCGCGATCGCTACTCTCGCCTCGCAATTCATTATCGAGTGGTTGATCAATCACGTCACCTGGATCTCGGGCGGCATCGAGGCCTCGATCCAGGTGCCGCCGCCCGAGGTCTTTGGGCACAAACTCGTCATGCCGCAGCAACTCTACTTTTTCTTGCTGTTTTTTGCGGTGCTGGCGATCGTCGCCACCCTGAACCTGAAGCGCAGCCGCATTGGCCGCGCCTTTATCGCGATCCGGGATCAGGACATCGCGGCCGAGATCATCGGCATCAATATCTTCCGATACAAGCTCTACGCTTTTGCTATCTCGTCGTTTTACGCGGGCATTGCAGGCGTTCTTTATACCTATTATCTCGGCATCGCCAATTACGAGCAATTCGGCATCGACGTCTCGATCGATTATCTGGTGATGATCATCATTGGCGGCCTTGGCTCAGTGCTGGGGGCGGTCTTTGGCGCCGCCTTCATTACCTTGCTGCCGGAAGCGACCCGCCTGTTCCTGACCAATTTCGGTGGTGAATTTCTGTCTCAGGATACGATCCGCCGGCTGGTTCCGAATTCGACGTTAATCTTGTTTGGGACGCTAATCATTTTTTTCCTGATCGTCGAACCAGAAGGGCTCAACCGGCTGTGGCGAAACGTCAGAAATTACTTTAGAACATGGCCATTTTCTTATTGAGCGACCAACACCAGCAGTAGGGAGGGAATTCAGCATGACCCGAAGAACGAACAGAATTGCGGCGCTTTTGTTGGGAGCCGGGCTCGGGTTCGTCGCTTTTGGTGTAGCGCAGGCCGCCGACAAGACGATTTTGATCGGCATGCAGTGCGACCGCACCGGTCCGACCCAAGTGGTCGGAACCAAGCTCTGCCCAGGGACGCACGATTACATTGACCTGGTCAACTCGCAAGGCGGTGTCGATGGCTGGAAGATCGACGCCGAGGAGGTCGACAACGCGTATAAGGTCCCGCCGGCGATCGAGGAGTACGAGCACGCCAAGCAGCAGGGTGCGGTCGGCATCATGATCTTTGGCACCCCGCAGACAGAGGCGCTCAATCAGCGGCTCGAACAGGACAAGATCCCCGGCACCTCGCCCGGTTTTGGCATCGCCGCCTCCGCCGATGGCAAATACTATCCCTATCTGTTCCCGATCGCGGCCAATTACTGGTCGCAGGGGGCCGCGGCGATCAAATTCGCCAGTGATCAATTGGGCGGAAGTCTGAAGGGCAAAAAGATCGCCTACATCTTTTATGACAATCCTGCCGGGCACGAGCCGTTGCCGATCATCCAGGCGCTGGCCAAGACGCAGGAGTTCGAATTGCAGACCTTCGCCGTGCCGCCGCCGGGTGTCGATGTCAGCTCGCAGGTGTTGGCGATCGCTCAACAATACCGCCCTGACTTTGTGATCGACCATACTTTTGGCAAGTCGCCGGCTTTGATCATCAAGGCCCTGAAAGAAAACGGCTATCCGCTGAACAAGGTGGTCGCCCTGGTATGGGCTTCGGGTGAAGCCGACATTACCGATGCGGGCGGCTGGGACGTGGCGCAGGGCTACAACACGATGCAATTCGCCGGCGCCGGCGAGAATTATCCGATCATCAAAGCCATTCAGGATATGTATAAGAAGAGGGGAGAGGCGCCGCCCGCCGCGATGCAGGCCACTGTCTACTACAATCGCGGCGTCGAGCAGGGAGCGGTCTGGGTCGCGGCGATCCGCAACGCGCTTAAACTGTCACACGGCCAAAAGCCGACCCCGACCCAGGTCAAAGACGGCTTTGAGATGATCCACAATTTTACGCTGGGCGGGTTGATGCCGCCGCTGACCGTCACCGCGGCCGACCACGAAGGCGGCGGCTGGGTCCGTATCTTCCAGGTCAAGGGCGATCATTTGGACGCGGTGACTCCGTGGTACCGCGCCTATCGCAATATGGTCGTGGACAAGGAAGACAAAACCGCCGAGCAGATGGCGGCAAAGTCGAACTAGCCCGGGCGCTGCGCCTCACCAGCCTTCGCCGCCATTGACGGCTAGCAGCGAAGGCTGCTCCAGTGTCTTCGCTGCGGTGGTGTGTGGCGAGCGAAATCCGGTCGACGGACGGAAGGAGCATCGCAAGAACGGATGCTTTCGCTCAACAATATCGAGGTGGTTTACGACGGCGTCATCCTGGTGCTGAAGGGAGTGTCGCTGACCGTCGAAGAGGGCCGTATCACGACCCTGCTCGGCGCGAATGGCGCCGGCAAGACGACGACATTGAAGGCGATCTCGGGTCTTTTGCGCAATGAGCGCGGCGAGGTCACAAAAGGCACTGTCGAACTCGATGGCAAGCGGCTCGACCGCCTGCCGCCGCATGACGTCGTGCGCCGCGGCATCGCCCAGGTGTTCGAAGGCCGGCGGGTGTTCGAAAATCTAACGGTTGAAGAAAACCTCATCGCCGGTGCCCACACCCGCCGCGACTTTGGTCGTGTCCGTGCGGCGATCGACGGCGTGTTCGATACCTTTCCAGTGCTCAGGGAGCGTCGCCATCAGTCCTCCGGTTATCTTTCGGGCGGCGAGCAGCAGATGCTGGTTATCGGCCGTGCGCTGATGTGCGAGCCCAAGGTGGTATTGCTCGACGAGCCCTCCTTGGGCCTGGCACCGATGCTGGTGGCCGAGATCTTTGCGATTGTTCGCCGCCTGCGGGACGAATGCGGACTAACCGTTCTGCTGGTCGAGCAAAACGCAGCGTTAGCGCTCGACATCGCCGACCATGGTTATGTGATGGAAAACGGCCGCATCGTGCTCGAAGGCCCGGCCGAGGCGCTGCGCCAGAATTCCGACATCAAGGAATTCTACCTCGGCCTCAACGAGGCCGGCGCACGCAAATCATACCGGGACTTGAAAAGCTACAAGCGCCGTAAACGCTGGCTGTCGTGAACGAGCCCGCGCCCGCAGCAAATCTCCGTCGCTGGCAACTGGTCTTGCGCTATGCTCTAACTGACGGTGTGCCGCAGCGCTCGCTGTCAATCGCACTCGTCGTCGGCAGCATCCTCAACCTGATCAATCAGGGCGATCGGCTCGTCAGCGGTCAATCGCCAAACTTTCTCAAGCTGGCCCTGACCTATTGCGTCCCCTATTTCGTCAGCACCTATGGTGCCGTATCATTTCGGCTCTACGCCCAGCGCGCCGCTGCCGCACGGATCGATGGGGGCACAGCATAGACGGAACCGAATTGGTGACGCGCTATAATGCGACCCGTGATGCCGAGGGCCGCAACATGGCCGAATTCGAGGCTCGTCGCGCCATGGATCTGCGTTTGGCCAGTACCGGATGGAAGCCGGCAAGAATGGTGGGAGTTCACTGTTGACAACATCGCTGCCACGTATCGCCGTGATCGGCACCGGCGGGACCATCTCCTCGCTTGGCGCCTCGAGCCTCGATGTGCTCGATTACCCCGATTTTGGGCAAAAGCTCGCGGCCGAGGCACTGCTCGACCGCTTTCCGGAGACCCGGCTCGTTGCCGATCCGGTGCCGATTACGGTTCGTCAGGTCGGCAGCACTGAAATTGGCCCCACCGAATGGCTCGAACTGCGTGCGCTGATCCACAAAATCGCGCGCGATGAACCCGCCACCGCTGGTTTTGTGATCACCCACGGCACCGCGACCCTCGAAGAAACGGCGTTCTTTCTGAACTTGACGCTTGCTGTGAACCGGCCTGTGGTGCTGGTCGGCGCGCAGCGGCCGGCGAGTGCGCTCGGCACTGATGCCGGCATGAACCTCGTCAACGCATTGCGTGTCGCGGGCGCGCCCGAGGCTTGCGGCAAGGGCGTGCTGATTCTGCTCAACGATGAAATCGGCGCCGCCCGCGACGTTGTCAAAACCTCGACCTATCGGGTGCAGACCTTTCGCTCGTTCGATTTTGGCGCGTTGGGGCATGTCGACGGTGATGGCGTGCATTTCTACCGTGCGCCGCTCGGCCGCCACATGCCGGATGGGCCATTCGCCAACGCCGACTTTGCGGCTCCGCTGCCGCGGGTCGACATCATCTATTCCTATGCCGGCGCCGATGGCGCCTTGATTGACGCCGCGGTTGTGGCGGGGGCGCGCGGGTTGGTGTCGGCGGGGTTTGCCCCGGGCAGCCCGACCCCGGATCAGCGCGCTGCCTTCGAACGCGCCCGCAAGGCCGGTGTCGTCATCGTGCAATGCAGCCGCGCGGCGAGCGGCCGTGTTGCCCCGCGCCGCCGGCTGCGCGAGACCGGCATCGTCGCGGGCGAGGATTTGAGCCCGCAAAAGGCGCGCATCCTGTTGATGCTGGTCTTGACGATGACTACGGACCGCGCCGCGATCCAAGAGCTGTTCCAATCCGTGTGAGGGGACGAAGCGACGCCAGGCTGGCCCGGCTCGGCACCCGTGCTTGACTATATAAAGATATCTTGATATCCGCACTCTCCTGCCTGCGCCAGGAGAACACCGCGATGCCCGAGTTCACCGATTACAAGGTCGCCGACATTTCTCTCGCCGATTGGGGGCGGCGCGAAATCGCGATCGCCGAAACCGAAATGCCGGGATTGATGGCATTGCGCAATGAGTTCGGGGCCCAGCGGCCGCTATCGGGCGCGCGCGTCGTTGGCTGCCTGCACATGACGATCCAGACTGCGGTGTTGATCGAAACTTTGATCGAGCTCGGCGCTACCGTGCGGTGGAGTTCGTGCAACATCTTTTCGACGCAGGACCATGCCGCCGCTGCAATCGCCGCGCGCGGCATCCCGGTCTTTGCCTGGAAAGGCGAGACCGAGGAAGAATATGAGTGGTGCATCGAGCAGACACTGCGCGGTCCGGATGGCTGGACGCCAAACATGGTGCTCGATGATGGCGGCGACGCGACCAAAATCCTGCACGACAGGCACCACGATCTGCTCGCCGGCGTCCGCGGCATCTCGGAAGAGACGACGACCGGGGTCAGCCGGCTCTACGAGATGATGCGCAAGGGCGAGCTAAAGGCGCCCGCGTTCAACGTCAACGACAGTGTGACAAAATCCAAGTTCGACAACCTCTATGGCTGCCGAGAGAGCCTGGTCGACGGCATCAAACGCGCAACAGATGTCATGCTGGCCGGGAAACTCGCGGTCGTCTGCGGCTTTGGCAATGTCGGCAAGGGTTCGGCGGCAAGTCTGAGGAGTCAGGGCGCTCGCGTGATGGTCACCGAGATCGATCCGATCTGCGCCCTGCAAGCTGCGATGGAAGGCTATCAGGTCACGACGATGGAAGAGGCAGCGCCGATCGGCGACGTCTTTGTCACCGCAACGGGCGACATCGATGTGATCACCATCGACCATATGCGGC
>JAFAOB010000246.1 GCA_019238055.1 Alphaproteobacteria bacterium | reverse complement strand
CATCGCCTCCTTGGAATCAGCCCGTCGAAGTCGTGTCAATTAAAATCTATGCCCGGCTTCGGCCTGACCCCCAGCAAACTCTCGGCCAGCCGCCTCAGCCCCAGGCCAAGCCGACTCGCAACCTGGGCAGTAACAATCTTTCTTCACTTGGCCTCGCCACAACGTCCTCGCGTTCGCAAGAGCCGCTGTTTCAGAACGCGGTTTGTGGCTCTATCGGGACGCGAAAAAGACGATGCCCTTGGACTAATGCTGCGAAATTTTCGATCCAAGGACATAAAGCGGTCATGCTTTGTGGTGATGGTGCATAGAACAGAACACGCGGAGGGACAGATGGACAGTCGGTTTGATTGCTGCCGCTATAGAGCGAGCCTTGACGATCTTCTCGCCGATGATGTGATGGAGCCGGTATTGCGCAGCGCCGGACTCGATCAGCGCGGGCTGCGCAAAATGATGATGGAAACCGCACGCCGCATCGAGCATCGCGAGCAGCAGGGGGCGAGCAGCGAGGCCGGTGAATAGCTAAACGGCAAGGATCGGAAATTCGAGCCGGACAATCAGCCCAGGGTGATTGTCGGCAAGCGTCACGGTTCCGTGATGGCGATGCGCAACCGCGCGCACGAGGCTGAGACCGAGGCCGTTCCCGGGCGTGCTGCGGCTTGGTTCAAGGCGGACAAAGCGGTCGAAAACGACCTCGCGATCGGCTGCGGGAATACCCGGCCCGTGATCAGCCACCTCGATCACCGCCTTTTCACTGCGGAAGACCCGAACCTGTATCTCGCCTCCGCAAGCATATTTGAGAGCATTGTCGAGTAGATTGGCGAGCGCCTGCGAGAGTAAATGGCGGTCGCCGCGGATCTTGACCTGCGGTTCCGTCGTCAAAATAATAGAAAACCCTTTTTCCTCTGCGACTGGCTCATAGAATTCCACCACCGAGTGCGCCACCTCCGCGAGATCGAGCGGCTCGGCGAGGTCGCGTCCGGCCCCTACCTCAGCTTCGGCAATCCTTAATAGCGCGTTGAAGGTTGCGAGCAGACGGTCGGCTTCATCAATCGCCGCGCGAATCGCCTCGCGCTGGGCACCGGCATCGACCGGACCGAGCAATGCAAGTTCGAGCCGCGCGCGCAATCGCGACAGTGGTGTTTTTAGATCGTGGGCGACATCGTCGGTGACCTCTCGCATGACCGTCATCAACCGCTCGATCTGATCGAGCATGCGATTGAGGTTTGCGGCGAGCAGATCGAACTCGTCGCTGGTGCCGTCGAGCGGGATCCGATCGGACAGGTTGCCGGCCATCACCCGCTCGCTGGTGCGATTGACCAGCTCGACCCGGCGCAGCAGGTTGCGTCCCATCGCAGCGCCGCCGAGAAGACCCATGCCGAGCGCCACCAGCCCGGACCACATCAAAGTCAGCTTCACGCGATCGCGGAATGCCGCGGCGTCGCTGATGTCGTGGCCAACGAGCAGGCGATAGCCCTCGGGCATGATGATCCGGCTGCCGCGCGCGGGATGCGCTACGACGCGGCCGTTCAGCCTGACATCGACCGCGAATGATAGCCAGCCGCTGCGCGCCGGCACCCCCAACGGCCAGCCCGAAATATTGCCGGCAAGCGGCCGCCCGTCAGGGGCCGTGACCAGGTACAGCATCCCATCGCCGGTGTCGCCTGCGCTCCGCGCGGCGATGATCTGAACCAGTCCGCTTAGACCGCGCTGATTATATTGCTCGGCGAGCCCGGTGATCTCGGCATCGAGGGTCGCTTCGGTTTGGCGCTCGACAAAATCGGCGCTGGTCCAATAGACAAAAAACAAGACGCCGAGCACAGACACCGCGAATACGAGGAAATAGAACGCCGCCAGGCGAAAGGCGTGGGTCCGCACCAGACGCCGCTGCTGTTCGAAAAAGCGGCGCGGCCAGGGCAATGATCGCGGCGTCGGCGGAACGAGCCTTTCGCTGAACATCACGATTATTGCACCGCCACTAGTCCGGCGCCCGCAGACAATAGCCGGCGCCGCGCACGGTATGCAGTAACGTTCGCTCGAAATTCTTGTCAATCTTCTGGCGCAATCGGCTCACATGCACATCAATAACGTTGGTTTGCGGATCGAAATGATAGTCCCAGACATGCTCGAGCAGCATCGTGCGGGTAACGACTTGACCCGAATTGCGCATCAGATATTCGAGCAAACGGAATTCGCGCGGCAGCAGGTCGATTGTTTTGCCGCCGCGCCGCACTGTGCGGGTCAATAGATCCAGTTCGAGATCCGCGACGCGCAATGTTGTTGCCGCCGGCGCCGCAGCACCGCGTCGCAGCAATGCCTCGATCCGCGCCAGCAATTCACTGAATGCAAAAGGCTTGACGAGATAATCGTCGCCCCCGGCGCGCAGCCCTTTAACGCGATCGTCGACGCTGCCAAGGGCGCTCAAGATCAGCGCTGGTGTACGAATCTCAGCGGCGCGCAATGCACCCAACAGCGCAAGGCCATCGATCCCGGGCAGCATGCGGTCAAGCACGATCGCGTCGTAGCCGCCCGCACTCGCCATAAACAATCCTTCGCGGCCATCACCGGCGCGATCGACCGTGTAGCCGCTCTCCGACAAGCCTTTCTGCAGATAGGAGGCGGTTTCGTGATCATCCTCTATGACAAGGAGCTTCATCGGATCCGTTCAACATTCAGCACGGGTGCTGGCAACGCAAGCATCGGCAATAGTCGTGTCCGTACATCCAACAGCAAATGTAAGGTAATCCGGGCTCGATCCACCGACATGCGACCGATCATACGGTCGGGTAGCGCAAATCGTGTATCGATCGCGACCGACTCGACCGACAAGGGGCATGCGCTGCCTTCGCGAGGGCCGTGTTTGCCAAAAAGGGCTGTGCCCGCCGACTTTCCTTCGCAAGCACTTCCAGGGCAGCAGCCGGAAACTCCGATATCTGCCGTAGCGTTGCATCATCGATAGAGTGTATCGCGCATGCGGAGCGAACATGAGCAACTTGAACCGGCTGCGGCCGAGGGCGTCGCATTTGATCCTGCACCATGGTCAAGGTTTTGCGATCAGCGATCTGGCCGGATTGTTCGGCACCGGTGATGAAGGCTTTTATTATCGTCAGACCCGTTTTCTGTCCAAGATGCGGTTCACCATCGCCGGCAAAGAGCCACAAAACGTCTGCGCGGTCACCGTAAATAGCCGTTCTTCTATCGCTTACTATCTCGCGCCGACACCGGCGGGCAGGCAAGCCGATCCGCAGCCGGACCGGGAAGGCAGCGAGGGCGAGGTCGTCAAAAAAGGGATTGTTATCCAGATCAATCGATCACTCGGCGAGGCTCTGAGCCACGACATTTATGTGACCAACCATGCTCTGGCCCTGACCGGCGTCGTGCTGCGCTGGGATCTCGATGGCGATTTCGCCGACCGCACCGAGGCCGAACAGGGCGAACGCCGGCAAAATGCGCCGATCGAGCGAAGCTGGCGATTATGTGGCGATGGTGCGGTGCTTGAGCTGCGCTATTGTCATCCACAACTGCGGCACGCGACCGCGATCCGCTTTTCCGGCCCGGGCGGTTTGGTTGAGGAAGATGGCGCGGTTTCGTGCTTGCTGCAGCTTTCGCCACAACAGCCGGTAAGCTTCCGCATCGAGATCGTTCCGATCTTTTGCGGCAAGCCCGTAGCACTCAGTCGCGAGACTGATACCTTTGACATACTGATCCGGGACGCCTTTACCAACAGCTTGCGGCTGAACGCGACCAACGCGGTCGTACAGCGCGCGTGGGATCGCGCGGTTGCAGACCTCGCATCGCTGGCCCTCAACGAAGGCGAGGACGACGAGCGGCTGACGCCGGCAGGGGGGATCCCGGAATACGTCGCGCTATTCGGCCGCGACTCGTTGATGACGGCGCTTCAGGCGAGCTTTCTGGCACCGACGATGTTCCGCGGCACGCTCAACCTGATCGCCGCATGGAACGCCGACAAATACGACAAGCGCCTCGACGAAGAGCCGGGACGTGTTATCCACCAGCATCAGCTGGCGCCACTGGCGCTTCTGCAAAAAAATCCGTTCCTGCATTATTACGGCGACTACTCGGCACCCGGATTGTTCCTGATCGACATGGCTTGGCACTTGGCGCTGACCGGCGACAAGGAATTCTTTCTGTCAAAGCGCGACAAGATGCTGGCGACGCTTGAATGGATGGACCGCGACGGCGATCGCGACCATGACGGGCTTTACGAGTACGCGACCCGCGCCGGTTCCTGGGGCGAGAAAAACCAGGGATGGAAGGATTCCAACGACGCGATCTTGTACGAAGACGGACGAATGGTCGAAGACCCGATCGCGGTCGTCGAGATCCAAGGTTGCTTTTATGCAGCAAAGCAGATGCTGGGGCTCGCCTTTGCGTCGATCGGCGACGATCGCCGGGCTGAGTCCTTGTTGGCCGAGGCAAAGAAATTAAAACAGCTGTTCAACCAAGCGTTTTGGCTGCCCGAAGAGCAATTTCTGGCGCTCGCTCTCGACTCGGCGAAAAAGCCGGTCAGGACGATCGCCTCCGATGCCGGGCAGTGTCTTGCCTATGGGATTATCGACGACGGCAAGGCCACGGCCGTCGTCGATCGCTTGATGATGCCTGACATGTTCAGCGGTTGGGGAATCCGCACGCTTTCGGCCCATCATCCGGCATTCAACCCATTCGCCTATCATCTCGGGTCGGTGTGGCCTGCCTCGAACGCGCTGATCGGGTTTGGGTTCAAGCGTCACAGCTTCAATACTCAGCTGCACCGCTTGGCTGAAGCGATGTTCGATGCCAGCGAGCTGTTCGATTATGAGCGCCTGCCCGAGGTTTTTGGCGGGCAGCCGCGCGATCGGCAGCACCCGCACCCGGGCATCTATCCGGGCGCCAATTCGCCGCAAGCCTGGTCGGCCGGGGCCGTCATTCTTTTCATAAAGTCCATGCTCGGTCTGATCCCGTTGGCGCCGCGCGCGACGCTGATCATCGATCCCGATTTGCTCGAATGGCTGCCGGAATTGAGCCTGAGCAATATCCAGGTTGGGCATGCGCGAATTGGGCTTCACTTCAGGCGAGACCGATCGGGCTATACCGAGCACGAGGTTACCGATCAGCACGGCGAGCTGCGGGTCTATCGCTCGAGCATAAAGGCCAGCGCCGGTGCGGACCGCTTCGCGCAGTTGCTGCGCGAAGCCCTCGGCACGTAAGGGCTGCGCCACGCAATCAGTCGCCATCGCGCGAAGGCGTTAATCTTTGTGCTTGACCGCAGGCGGTCGAGCGCCATTTATAGCGTACCAATTCGGTACGAATTAATCCCGGAACCTTCGGCGCGATGATCATTTTGAGCAAGCTCGCCGATTATGGCGTGATTGTCGCCACCCATCTGGCGGCCAATCCCGCGCGCCAACTCACCGCGGCGGCGGTGGCCGACGAAGTTCGGCTGCCACATGCGACGGTGGCCAAGATATTGAAGGCACTGGCTCATGCCGGTTTGGTCGCGGCGACGCGGGGGGCGGGGGGCGGCTATCGTTTAGCGCGCGACGCGCGGGCGATCACGGTAGCCGAAGTGGTTGCCGCAATCGATGGCGATATCGGACTGACACAATGCTCGGTCCATGTCGCCGAATGCACGCGGACCGATTACTGCCCGACCAGGCCACATTGGACCGCAATCAACCGCGCGGTCGAGCAGGCTCTGTCGGCGGTGTCGCTCGATGCGATGCTGACGCCGGCCCACTTTGCGCCGCGCCACCCCGCTCCGAGCGCTCACTCCGCTGCAAACTGACACAAGAAGAATTTCATGGCTGCTTCGATCGATACCCTCGATACCGTCCGCGCGCTGTCGCAGGAGGGCTACAAATACGGCTTTGTCACCGATATCGAAGCCGATGAGGCGCCGCCCGGCCTCAGCGAAGAGACGATCCGCTTCATTTCCGTAAAAAAGGAAGAGCCTGAATGGCTGCTCGAATGGCGGCTTGCCGCTTTTCGCGCTTGGCAGAAGATGACGCCGCCAAATTGGGCAAAGCTGAACCTGACGCCGATCGATTATCAGGCCGCCTCCTATTACTCGGCACCAAAAAGGAACACCGGCCCGAGATCGCTGGAGGAGGTCGATCCCGAACTGTTGCGCACTTACGAAAAGCTCGGCATCCCACTGCGCGAGCGCGAGGCCCTGGCAGGGGTTGCCGTCGATGCGGTGTTCGACAGTATTTCGGTGGCGACGACATTCAAGGAACAGCTCGCCGAACTCGGCATCATCTTCTGCTCGTTTGGCGAGGCGGTGCGCGAGCACCCTGATCTGGTTCGCAAATACCTCGGCACCGTCGTGCCGCAAAACGACAATTTCTTTGCGGCGCTCAATTCGGCGGTCTTCAGCGACGGCTCCTTTGCCTATGTCCCGCCGGGCGTGCGCTGTCCAATGGAATTGTCGACCTATTTCCGTATCAATGCCGCCAAGACCGGGCAGTTCGAGCGCACCTTACTGATCGCCGATAAGGGCGCCTATGTCAGCTATCTCGAAGGCTGCACCGCGCCACAGCGCGACGAAAACCAGTTGCACGCGGCGGTCGTCGAGCTGATCGCGCATGACGACGCGCAGATTAAATATTCGACTGTGCAGAACTGGTATCCGGGCGACGCCGAAGGCAAAGGCGGCATCTACAATTTTGTGACCAAACGCGGCGCCTGCCGCGGCGACCGCGCCAAGATTTCATGGACGCAGGTCGAGACCGGCTCGGCGATCACCTGGAAATATCCGAGCTGCGTGCTCGAGGGCGATCACTCGGTCGGCGAATTCTATTCGGTCGCGATCACCAATAATCGCCAGCAGGCCGATACCGGGACCAAGATGATCCATATCGGCAAGGGCACCCGCTCGACAATTGTCTCCAAGGGCATATCGGCCGGGCGCGGCCAGAACACCTATCGCGGGCTGGTGCGGGTGCAGCCGCGGGCGGTGGGCGCGCGCAATCACACGCAGTGCGATTCACTGCTGATCGGCGAGCGCTGCGGCGCGCATACAGTTCCCTATATCGAGATCCGCAACCCGACGGCGCGGGTCGAGCACGAGGCCACGACCTCCAAGATCAGTGACGATCAGCTGTTTTATTGTCGCCAACGCGGCCTCTCGGCCGAAGATGCGGTGTCACTGATCGTCAACGGCTTCTGCAAGGAAGTCTTGAAGGAACTGCCGATGGAGTTTGCGGTCGAGGCGCAAAAGCTGTTGGCCGTCAGCCTCGAAGGCAGCGTTGGATAACCACGCGATGAGCGAGGAAACCGTAACTCTTGAGCTGTTGGGCGCGAGGTTGATGGCGCTCACAGCCGAAGTGCGCGATCTGCAGCAGCGTTTTGATGGCCTGGAAGCGCGGCTTGGCGCGCTCGAAGGCCGTTTTAGTGCGATGGAGCGCCGGTTTGCCGTGCAGGAAGAACGCATGTCTCGAATGCTCTCGCTGATCGTGCGGATCGCCGAGCAGCAGGGCGTGCAAGGATAACCCGACGATCGGTGACGGACTCTATGACGACGAAATTCGATCGCGAGAGGGCTCTAGTTGGCCATTTGCTGAATGCGCTCGGCCTCAACGGCGCCGCCCTTCATAACCCCAACGCCGCTGGCTCAGAGACTGGGATTGATGTGTCGGCGCACCTTTCCGACGGCCGACTGATTGGCATTCAAGTCACGGAACTCGATCCACATGCGAGACGTGGCACCGCACGCGCAAGTGAGAAGGGTATCGCCAGGGCAGTTTCCGGCAAGCCATATTTCATGTGGGGGCAGAACGATTCATCAATCATTCTCAACGCTCTGGCGAACACAATTCGGCGCAAAGTTCAAATCGCTGCGCATCATTCATTCCAAGGAATTGATGAGGTTTGGCTTTTGATTTGCGCCGGGGTGCCGGAGCACGGGGCAATCGCGTCAACGTTTGTAATGACTCCGTGGTTGTCACCAGAGGACATGAATTTGGCAACGAACTATGTCCTTAGCGGATCAAAATATGATCATTGCTTTCTGTTGCCGATCCTGGGTGTGGAGCAAGCGCTTTATCAATGGGGCAGTTCCGGCTGGGAAAAGTTAGTCACCCCCAGAAATATTCGTGAAGCCCCTCGGGAAGTATACGTAAAAGCTCTAATGAAAGCTGCCAAAGTGAGAGATTGGCAAGAGGTAGATAGGTTATGCGAGCAAGAATGCCGGAAAGTATTGGCTGAAATACGGCAGGCATGATGACAGAAGCAATGCTTGATATTGAAAATCTGCATGCGCGCCTCGATGACGGGCGCGAGATCCTCAAAGGGATCGATCTCGCGGTCGAGGCTGGCGAGGTGCATGCGATCATGGGGCCGAACGGCTCCGGCAAATCGACGCTCGCGGCGGTGCTTGCCGGCCGTGAGGGCTATGAGGTCACTGCCGGAACAGTCACGTATCAGGGCCGCGATCTGCTGGCGATGCCGGCCGACGAGCGGGCGCGCGAGGGGCTGTTTCTCGCCTTTCAGTACCCGGTCGAGATCCCCGGTGTGAACAACATGTACTTTCTGCGCACCGCGCTGAACGCGCAGCGCCGCCACCGCGGCGAGCCCGAACTCGATGCCGGTCAGTTTTTGCGCACGGTCCGAACCAAACTTAAAGAGCTCGACATCAGCGAAGATCTGTTACAGCGCGCGGTCAATGTCGGGTTTTCCGGCGGCGAGAAGAAGCGCAACGAGATCTTTCAGATGGCGATGCTCGAGCCGCGCCTTGCGATCCTCGACGAGACTGATAGCGGCCTCGATATCGATGCGTTGCGCGTCGTCGCCAATGGCGTCAACCGCCAGCGCGCCCCCGATCGCGCGATCGTCATGATCACCCACTATCAGCGCCTTTTGAACTATGTCGAGCCCGACCGGGTCCACGTGTTGCAGGGTGGACGGATCGTCGAATCCGGCGACAAGACGCTCGCGGCCCAACTCGAACAGCGTGGCTACGGCGCCTTTGGCGATGCGGCCTGAGCCCCTTGAAGGTGTGCAAATGAGCGCCGTTGTCGATTTCCCGGTCAAAACCGAGGCTCGGCCTTACATCGATACCGCGCGCGGAAATATTGGCGAGCCGGATTGGCTGGCGCAGCATCGCCGCCGTGCGCTCGCCCGTTTTGCCGAACAGGGTTTCCCGAGCCGGCGCGGCGAGGCTTGGCGCTACCTCGATCTGCGCGCGCTCGAAGCAAAGCCCTTGCCGCCAACCTCGTCATTGGGGCCCGCATCGCGGGCAAACCTCGACACCATCGGCTTTCCAGGTAGCGCGCATCGGCTGGTGCTGGTGGACGGACGATTTTCCCCGGAGCTCTCGGCGCTTTCAGAACTGCCTGCGGGCGTCTGGTTCGGGTCGACGCGGGCAGCGATCGAGGCCCGCCCTGATCTCGTCGAGGCCGCGGTCGAAGCGCTTTCGCAGCAGCGCGATCAGCCTTTTGCATCCCTCAACGCGGCGTCGTTCAGCGATGGCTTTGTCCTCGACATCGCGCCCGGCGTTGCATTGGACGAACCAATCGAGATCCTGCATCTCGCCTCGGGCGAAGTGTCGGCATCATTCCATACCCGCAACCTGGCGAGGGTGGGAGCGGACAGCCGGGTCCGGCTGATCGAGACATTCACCGGGACCGGGCGCTATTGGCGCAACAACGTTCTCGCGTTGCGGCTCGCTGATCGGGCGGCGCTCGATCGCGTGGTGATGGTCGAGGAAGCCGAAGATGCGCTGCATCTCGCGATATTCGATGCGGTGCTCGGCCGAGCCGCGCGGCTCACGAGCTTTGCCCTGCTGCTCGGCGGCGAAACGGTTCGCCACGAAGCGGTCGTGCATAGTGAGGGCGAGGGAGCCTTTTGCGGGCTTTACGGGGCGTTTCTTGCCTCGCATCATCAACAGACCAACATTGTTACGACTGTCGATCACGCGGCGGAACGCGGCGAGACGCGCGAGGTCTTTAAGGGGGTCGCGGCCGGCCGCGCCCACGGCGCCTTCCAAGGCCGCATTACAGTGCGCCCGGGTGCGCAAAAAGTCGATGCGCATATGTTGAGCCGCAATCTGCTGATCGGCCGACGGGCGGCGATCGACACCAAACCCGAACTCGAAATCTTCGCGGACGATGTTAAATGCAGCCATGGCGCTGCGGTCGGTGATCTTGACGAGGCGGCGCTGTTTTATCTGCTGGCCCGCGGCATCCCGCGTGAGCAGGCACGGCGCATACTGATCGAGGCGTTTATTCGCGAGGCGGTCGAAATCGTCGAAGACGCAGCGCTGCGCGAGCGTCTGCTGGCCCGGCTCGCCCGCCGCCTCGCGGTATTGGAGGAATAGGCATGACAACGGCAAGCGCGCCGGCAATCGAATGCGGCAGCGAGCGGCTGCCGGGCGGTTTTGATCCGCGCCGACTGCGGCGGCAATTTCCGATATTCGACAACAATCCCGATCTCGTCTTTCTCGACTCGGGAGCGAGTGCGCAAAAACCGGCTTTGGTCATCGACCGGGTCGCCGATTACTACCGCACCGATTACGCCAATGTGCATCGCGGTGTCTATCGGCTGAGCGCGCGCTCGACCGAACTGTTCGAGGAAGCGCGGGCCAAGGTGCAGCGCTTTCTGAATGCCGCCGATCCACGCGAGATCGTCTTTGTTCGCGGCGCCACCGAGGCGATCAATCTCGTGGCGCAGAGTTGGGGCTGGGCGTTTCTGAAACCCGGCGACGAGGTCGTGATCAGCGAACTCGAACATCATTCCAACATCGTGCCGTGGCAATTGTTGCGTGATCGCCTCGGCATTCGCCTTGTCGTGACGCCGATCGACGCAACCGGCGGGCTCGATCTTGCCGCCTTTGCCGCAAAGCTGTCGTCGCGCACGCGGCTGGTCGCGATCACCCACATCGCCAACGCGACCGGCAGCCTGGTGCCGGTCGAAACCGTGGTCGAGCTTAGCCACCGCGCGGGGGCCCGGGTGCTGATCGACGGCTGTCAGGCGGCTCCCCGCTTGGCGGTCGATGTGCAGGCGCTGGGCTGTGATTTCTATACGTTTTCCGGGCACAAGACCTACGGCCCGACCGGGATCGGCGTGCTGTGGGGCCGCTATGACGTGCTCGCAGCGATGCCGCCTTGGCAAGGCGGCGGCGACATGATCGTCAATGTCACCTTCGAGAAAACCGATTTCCAGGACCCGCCGCATCGCTTCGAGGCCGGTACCCCCGACATTTCCGGAGCGATCGGCCTTGCCGCGGCGCTCGACTTCATCGAGGAGCTGGGGCGCGAGAATATCCTCGAACATGAAGAGGCATTGACCGGCTACGGCGTCGATCAGTTGTCCCGCATTCCGGGGCTGCAATTGCTTGGCGCCGGGCAGCGCCGGCTCGGCATCCTGTCATTCGATCTCGAAGGCGTACACCCGCACGATTTGGCGACCGTGCTCGACCAACATCATGTCGCGGTGCGCGCCGGGCATCATTGCGCGCAACCGCTGCTCGACAAACTCGGCGTCGGCGCCACGACCCGCGCTTCGCTCGGCGTCTACAACGACGAGCGCGATATCGATGCGCTGGTCGATGCCATCGAGGCTGCAAGGGAAATGTTTCGATGATCGATCTGCGCGAACTTTATCAGGACATTATCCTCGATCACGGACGGCACCCGCGCAATTTCCGCATGATCGAGCATCCGACACACACCGCCAAAGGCCACAATCCGTTATGCGGCGATCGGGTCACTGTGTACTTGACCATGGACGGCGACCGGATAAACGATGTCGCGTTTCAGGGGCGGGGCTGCGCGATCTCGACCGCAGCCGCTTCGCTGATGACCGAGGTCTTGAAGGGCAAAACCGAAGAGCAGGCGCGCGAGCTCTTCGCGCATTTCCATGCGCGTGTGACGGGTGGTGCGGAGACCCTGCTCTCCGAACCATTGGCCGAAGAGATGGAGCGTCTTGAACCCTTGACCGGGGTCAAGGCTTATCCCGCCCGAGTCAAATGCGCGACCTTGTCATGGCATGCGCTTGAAGCGGCCCTGAAGGGCAACGGCGCTACGGTAAAGACGGAGTAGCAATATGACCGAGCGCGACGTGTTCGATTTCGATCAAGACATTGCGGCATCGGAGGCTGATGCAGAGGTCGAGCGCCCGGAGGGCGATGACGACCCGGCGTTGATGGGGCCGGTGCTCGAAGCGCTGAAAACCGTGCGCGACCCCGAAATCCCGATGGATCTCATCGAGCTCGGCCTGATCTACGAGCTGATGGTGAAGAAGGGGGGTGTAGTTTTTGTCGAGATGACGTTGACAACCCCCGCCTGTCCCGTGGCGGCCAGCATGCCGGGTGAGGTTGAAACCGCGATTCGCGCGGTGCCCGGCGTCAGCGATGTGCGGGTCAAGCTGGTCTGGACCCCGCCCTGGACCCCCGAGCGGATGACCGAGGAGGCTCGGCTGGAACTCGGGATGCTATAAAGCTTTATCGGTCGCCCGGCTCAGTCCTGTCTCCGAGCGCGGTTTGCACGAATTGGGTTTGAGTCGGTCACGAGGCGGCGATGAAGGGCATCTCTAAACCCATTCCTATACTAGCCATTTGCAGCGAGACATTGGGTCGCGAGATTGCTTCGTCGCTCCGCTCTATTGCTTACGAGCATTTCAAGATGATCCGTTGCGGCACATCTTCGTCTTCCCGGCGCAGGCCGGGACCCATTTCCACCATGGACACCGGCTTTCGCCGGTGTGACGGGATTTTTGATGCGGGCATTGCTCCGCTGCCCCGACAGTCTCATCAAGGGCGGGTCGGCTGTCCGGCCTCGCAGGCCGTTCCGAGGGAAAGCAATCTCGCCGGGACGGGCCACGCATTAAGTGTGAGTCGACCGGCCTACGGGATCGGCAGCATTGCTCGACCGCCGCAGATTTGATCGCTAAGGTGCCGCCAGTATTTGGCTGACCAGAGGCTTTTCGCGTGCTCGCCAATATTCCAGCGATGCAGACCGTCATCGAAATCAAACGGCCGGGCGGACCCGAGGTGCTGGTGCCGGCGACCCGCCCGGTGCCGGAGCCGAAATCGGGCGAGGTGCTGATCCGCATCGCCGCCGCCGGGGTCAACCGGGCCGATTGCCTGCAGCGCATGGGGCGCTATCCGATGCCGCCGGGCGCGCCCGACATCCCCGGCCTTGAATGCTCGGGCACGATCGTCAGGCTCGGGGAAGGTGTCACGCAGTGGCGCGAGGGCGATCAGGTCTGTGCCTTGTTGATCGGCGACGGCTACGGCGAATACGCCGCCGCACCGGCAGTGCAATGCCTGCCGGTGCCCGATGGGGTCAGCCTGATCGATGCCGGAGGTCTGCCCGAAACCTTCTGCACAGTGTGGACCAATGTCTTTGACCGGATCCATCTCGCGGCCGGCGAGGTGTTCCTGCAGCAGGGCGGATCGAGCGGCATCGGCATGACCGCGATCCAGCTCGCCAAGGCATTTGGCGCGACCGTGCTGACGACCGCCGGCTCGGACGAGAAATGCCAAGCGTGCCGTGAATACGGCGCCGATCTCGCGATCAACTACCGCACCCAGGATTTCGTGCAGGCGGCAAAGGAATTCACTCATGGCCGCGGCGTCGATGCGATCTTCGACATGGTCGGCGGCGACTACATCCCGCGCGAACTCGACCTGTTGGCGCCGGAGGGGCGGCTGTGTTTTGTCGCGTTGATGCGCGGGACCAGGGTCGAGGCCGATTTCGGGCTGATCCAGCGCAAGCATCTGACCGTCACCGGCTCGACCTTGCGCCCGCGATCGATCGAGCAAAAGGCGGCGATTATCGCCGCCCTCAGGGAAAAGGTCTGGCCATTGTTCAAGGCGGGGAAACTGCGCCCCTTCACCTACAAGCAATTCCCGCTGACGCAAGCCGCCGAAGCCCATCGGCTGATGGAATCGAGCCAGCATATCGGCAAGATCCTGCTCGTCACTTGATCTTGGCCCGTCTCAGGGCAACAACTTGGGTTTCACACCGGGTGAGTTGGCCCACTCGTACGGGAGAGCATCCGATCTTGCGCCATGGCAGTACCCAGAACGCGGTTTATTCAAAAAATCAATGTTGATGCAACGGTTTTGACCCTGCCGCTTTGTGCTACAATGGCATTATGAAGCCATCCGAAGCACTTGCGGCCCACCGCGTCGAGTTGCGAGAGCTTGTCAACCGCTACGGCCTGATGCGCCCGCGCGTCTTTGGATCGGTTTTGACCGGCACCGACACAGACCGGAGCGACCTTGATTTGCTCGTGGATGCGACGGAAACAACAACCTTGTTTACGCTCGCAAGGCTGGAACATGCCGCGCAAGAATTGCTCGGTGTCCGGGTGTCGGTTCTGACGCCAGCCTTTTTACCTGCGAAATTCAGGGATCGCGTGCTGGAACGGGCGGAGCCGCTATGAAACATCCGGAGCGCGCCGAGGACTATCTGGAACACATCGTCCAGGCGATTCAGCGGGCGACGGAATATATTGAGCGTTTAGACAGTGTGAGCGCCTTTCGACAAAGCCAGCGCGATCAGGATGCCGTCATACGCAATATCGAGATCATCGGCGAGGCCGCCCGCCAAATTCAGCAACACGCGCCGGAATTCGTGACGGCTCACCCTGAATTGCCATGGATCGAGATGCGGGGCATGCGTAACAAGATGATCCACGACTACTTTGACGTGGATGTCAATGTTGTTTGGGGCACCGTCAAAAACGACCTGCCCCGACTGAAACAACAGATCGAGAATTTGCTGAATAAACAGCGCGGCAGTGCGCCGCAAGCACCGGAACCAGACCGCTCCCGATGAAAGCCCCCGCCCGCGCGGAAGACGGGGGCGGCGACCGAGCGGGTAGGGCGGAAAAGCGCCAGCGCATTCCGCCATGAAACCGTTGCCTGGCGTGCTGCGTCCGCCCGCCGTTCAGGTCTCATCACCGATCGCCTGCGTCCTCTGGTGGTCGCTTCTGCCGGACCATCCGGCCGGATAGAGGCTGCGGGCAGCGCACCAGCGAAAGGATGAATGCGGCCAATCCATGGGGTGATCCACGAGCTTGTGTTTGACTGGGTTGAAGGGAATGTAATCGACATAAATGGCGAAGTCGCGATCGTCGCGGATTGTGTGTTCCCGGTAGCGGCGCTGCTAAATGCCGCGTTCGCCGCGGCGGGTCATCACTGCGAACCGCGATTCGCAAACCGGCAAAGATTTGGAGAACGCGATCTTGATCGCGCCATCGACCGGGAAAATCGGCGTCGCCTTGCGGCAAGGTCCACAGCCAATGCATGTGTTCGGGGAGGACGACTCAGGCATCGATGCGAAACGGCATGCGGGCGCGCACCCGTCGAACCGCGTCGCGCAACGCGTCAATTTGCGTTACCAGCAAACTCAAGCGCTGGTCGAGCAGGTTCACCGTGAAGAAGAACGTTCCGCCCGCAACCCGATTGCGGCGATACTCCGGCATTCGGCCATTATAAGACAACTGTCATTGGATACGGCGGAATGCGCTACCACTTTTCCGCCTTACGCGTGCTAAGCTTGCTACGAGCCGAGCGAGCGGCCGCTTGCTCGGTGATTTAGCGGGCTAAGGGGTCACCGAGGTGTGGACGGAGTTAGCCCGAAAGCGAACAGGTTGCCGGCGAAATCGGCGACGAACAGCTGACCGTTGGCGACGGTCGGCGCCGCGAGCACGCCACCTTGGGCAAACGCGCCGGTATCCCACAGATACTGGCCGGAGGCCCCGTCGAAGGCAAAGACGGAACTGCCATCTCCGGTCGGAGCATACACTACGCCATTGGCGGCGATCGGCGGAATGGTAGCAAAACCGTCGTTGGTGCCGAACTGTTGCTGCCAAGCGAGCCCCAGCGAGCAGTCGCTCTGAAGCGAAAGCGCGATGATCCCATGGAAAAAGATGCCGACGCCATCATCGGCGTTGCTGGTGACGTAGACCTGGTTGAGGCTGGGATCGTAAGCAGCATCACCATCGAAGCCTCCAGTCTGACCCATGATTTGGAGTTCTTGTGTCGGGCCGTTGGCGATAGCGTTCCGGTTATAGACGTAGAGGGCGCCGTTTTTGTTCAGGACGGCAAGCGACGGGGGACAGCCCGGCGGATGATAGAGCAGCGGCGTCGACTCGAAATCCGAATCGACTGCTTGATTATCCAGGTCACTTGGACTGTTTGCCGCTTCAACATTTAGATCAAGACCAAGTCGAACGACATGATCTCCGTAGAACTGGTTCTCGGGGTAAGTCAGGGCGTTCCCGGTCGAAACGAAGAGCGCTTTATTGTAGGGGCCGATAGCGACGCCGCCAGGCCCCCAAACCCCGCCCCCATCTGGTCCCGTGCCGCCGTCGACGAACCAGCGGCGAAGGATTTTGGGTGCAGCGCCAGGGGTCACATCGACACGCATGACCTGTCCGTGATAGGGCGAGATATCGCAAACGCTGGCTGTTGTAAGATAGAGCGAGTTGTTGCCCGGATTGTAGGTCGGGCTACCAAAGACGAAGGTTCTGGGCGCGTTGTTTGCTGGCTCTAACAGCTGGAGCGGGTAATTCGGCAGCTCGTTTCCGGTCGCCGGATCAAGGGCGTGGAGCAGGTCGTCGCCCGAAACGACAAAAACTCTGCCGTTCGATGTGTCGATAGTCGGGGTGCCGATAATTCCAACGATGTCACCATTGGCAGCAAAGTCATCGCAGATCGTCTGCGTGGCTCCTAGCTGCTTGCTCCATACGATAGAGCCGGACGCGGGATCGATGGCGTAAATCATCCCTGCCCAGGTGGCGGCGTAGAGCAGCCCGTTTGCCTCGATCGGTTGCGCTGTCATGGGCGCGCCGAGATTGGCGGTCCACTGTAACTGAAGTGACGGTACGGTTTGCGGAGAAAGTATCGTCTCCTGTGGATTATACCCGGTCCGCTGGTCATCGAAGCCGAAAGTCGGCCAGTCAATTTGGGCACGCGCAGTGGCTCCGTTCAACAACAACATTATAGCGGCGATAGTGGCCAGGCTCTGACCGACTGTCATTTTTGGTCTCCTCTCTGCGATGCAGACATTTCGGTCCGTTCAAGTGGAGACAACAAAACGCGATGATGTTGGAGACGAATACCGGAGATGGGCCTGCAAGCTCCGGTCTCAGCTATACCCTATTATTTAAGATGGCTGTGGCCCTCGCTGCCCATGATCTGGATCAAGTCCACCGCATCAACGCGAGCCCATTCTGGGCCGATAAGGACTTTAGACGATGTCAATTTCGATCGAGTGTGATCCGGCTCACATATAGTCGCCATCAGAGCGAAAGGTTGGGTTCCACGAGCCAAGCGGCCTGATGCCCGCTCGGTCAAGAAAGGGAGCGGTTTCACCCATCCGCGTTGCGGGCGCCGGGCGGGCGCTGCGCTACGCCGGGGCTCCGCGCCCGTCCGACGTCCGACCCCAGTACCGACATTTTTAAATTGGGGAAATCACTGACATTTGTATTTTGCGTGGACATTGTCGTAGGAGCCCAGCGGCAGGTCTCCGCGTTGCTGTCCTTTAGGCAGCTTGGGCGAGAGTGTCAGCTACGACGCCACGCGGAATTTGCTCTCTTTTGAGGAAGGCAAACCATTTCACCAAAAATTTATGAAAGTCCTTGGGTGAGGTACGGACATACTTGTAACCAATTAGCCGCCGTTCTCTATTTTGATCTTTTGCCCAAAATATAATTGCTTCAATTTGTGAACCTGTATCGGAGATCGTCCAGAGATTTCCGTGTGCCAATGAGTTACGTACAATCGCGAATACTTGATTAGCAGGAGTCTGTCCGGTAATCGACTTGAATTCAATAGGCAGTTTTGGATAAGGCATCGTTCCCATTGACCATGACGCAGAGCCGTCGTCGTGAAATAGCGAATTGAGGAAGGGTCGCCCCAATGCATCATCGAGACGTTGTGCCTCTTTTGGAAATCGTTGTCTGTCCCTAGAGGGATGATGTTCTGGGCCACTACGAAGCCGCTCGAAAGGCACGAAAGCCGCCGCTGCCGTCATAATGAGCAGAGTTACTTCGCGGTTCGCTGCCTTAGCTTGTCCGTAGCAGAGATCGAGCACCTCACCGCAACGAGCCGGAAAATCGCGAATGAAGTCACAGTAGTCGGTCATTCGATCCAACCCTCGATCCAATGCGCTAATCAAGCAGGCTTGATCGTGCTGGGTTTGAATGAACTTTCTATGAACGTGACCACTCGCGCGGGCGGGATGATTTTCCAGAGGACCACGTTATGCGGCAAAAACCCCCGGTAAGCCCGTGATTTGGCGCGAAACGGTCGAATTTTGGAACGCGGCGGCCCGAAGGATCACGGGGCCGGTTCGTCACCTTTCGGTTTCGACGGGGCTGGCGGGGTCGGGCGGGGCAGCGCCTCTCGCAAGGCGCTTAAGGTCTCCCCCAGCGTTGCGTCCAGTCGCTCGTAGAGAAGACGGTCGAAGCCTGCGCTGCCGCGCCCAGCCTGAGCGTCCTGCAATGCGCTGATATAGGCAGGCCGATCTTGCGGGCGTACGGCAACCGGCGGATAGCCGCCCCGCAATAGCACGAGGTTCATCACAAGCCGGGCGGTGCGACCGTTGCCGTCATTGAACGGATGAATTTCGACAAGGCGGCGGTGCGCCGTGAATGCGGTTTCCGGGGTTGCGGGAGCGGTGTTGAGCCACTGCGCAAAATCGCCCATCAGCGCCGGCACTTCCGCCGGCGACGGAAAATGATGCCGCCCTTGGTCGGTTTCGACATAGCGGCCTTGATCGGCATAGCGCCCGGCCGTCTCCGGGTCGGCGCGCTGCATGACAAGCCGATGGAGGTTGCGAATATCGGCTTCCCGCAACGGCTCCGCTTGCCGCGCAAGATCGCGCACATAGCGCAGCGCCTCGAAATGGCCGACCGCTTCAAGATGATCCTTGAGCGGTTTGCCGCCGATGGTGATCCCGTGCTCAACGACCATCCGCGTTTCGGCTGCGGTCAGCGTGTTGCCCTCGATGGCGTTTGATGTGTAAGTCAGTTCGATATCGTAGGAGCGATTGAGGTTGTCGAGACCGTGCGGAGCCTGCGCCCGGAGCTGGTCAAGCTCGGCCTTCTTGGCGGCAATCTGCTGCAAGAGCGTGTCTTCGGTCATCGGCGCATAATAACACGAAACTATTGTCAAATCCTAGCTAGCGCATCACCTTGATTAACAGAAATCTTGGATGACGTTGAAAAAATTGTGTGACCTTCAGAGGGAGTTGCAATAACGCCGCGCCGCCCGGTTAGCCAGGTATAGGATGGGCTGAGCGCAGAGAAGCCCATCACAGCGCTGGGCGGAAAGGTGGGTTTCGCTCCGCTCTACCTACCCTACGTTGCTACGTCCATCTTCTCCACTCCTATGAGAATCGATCTAAAGGCTCGGCAAAAAATCACCGACGCCGTCTGCCGGGCGCTCGATATCTGCAACGAGAGTTGGTGGCTTTGCGGTTCACGGCAGCTTTTTCAGGCGGGCAATAGCATCGTCTGGCGTGATCGCCTGGTTCCACAAATCGACGATCACATCGCGGTTCAGCTCGATCCATCGGCTGACAAGCGCAACATCGGCCGCCGGCAGACTGCCAGGAACAATCTCGCGCGGTTGCGGTCGCACCGCCATAGATGCTGCCGCCCGCCACGATCCGCGCCCGCCGTGCAGAGTACTAACCTTGACCCGGACATCGTGCGGGTAGCCATCATTTTCGGTGATCCACACCGCCATAGGAAGGCCGGTTTGATGCGGGAGGCGCTTCACGCTCGCCCAATCCTCGGTCAGTTTATCGAGTCCGAATTCGCTCATTGTCTTTACACTTGCTCGAGTTTCGCTCCCAAAGCCGCGATAGGTATCGCTGTTGCGCCGCCTGCCGCTTGCCGCCGCTCAATATCGGCCCGAACGAACGAACGGTGTAGCAGCAATATAGAGATGGCATCCCTTTGCAAGGTTGATGTGACACTGCCCGGGGTTCGAAGGGCTTCGGGGGTGCGCAAAGCCGGCAGGCCGGAGCAGTGATGCTGAACTCGGCTGCGCGCTGCGACCCGGCCGGATATGGGTGATTAACGACTACGTTAATACCACAATCGCTCGATATCTTCGCTTTATAATGGGCGGGATAGTTCGGGATTTTATTGTATAAGGCAGCGCGAATACCTGATCTCAACCTGATAAAACAGGTGGAACAGGATACCGAAGAAGGCCTTCTACCGAGCGGGCCCGTGGCGACTTGTCTGCTCGCCTCACCAACACTTCTCGCCCCCTCCCTGACCCCTGCTTGCGCAGGAGGAAAGGGTCGGGGAGGAGGGAAGGGGAGGGGGTCTCAAACCGATGCCAGCTGATCGAAAAGCGCGGCGGACCGGGAGTGGGGTTCGGTCCGATCGGCAACAGTCTTCGGTCGTGCGTCAGATGTGCCGGCCGCGCCGCCGAAGGTTCCCGCGGTAAGTGGCTGAGGAGTGAACCATGGACTCGACTATGCGACCCGCCGACTTGAGCCGCTGGCAGCTCAAGCCGCGGGGCGAGTAGAAAGAAAAATCAAGTGGTGGCCTCTTGTGAAAACCTGGGCCAGGCTCTGCCAGCCCATCTCAAAAGGCGAGCGGGTCCGGGCGTAGCTGGAACTCGACGACGAGCGGGCTCGATAATGTCTCAGGTGTGGTCCCCGGGGCGCCCGGTGCGGGCGCGTCGATCCCCTCGATGTGGAACGGTGTCCGGTTGCCCGACGTCACCCATAATTCGCGGCCCTTCCATCCGGCGTTCGGGTCGTCGATGCGGCCCTCGAGACCCTTGGCGAAAAAGCCCATCGGATAGGGGACGCGCAACTCGATGATCCGACTGCCGACCAGCGCATGCAGCGAATCCGACTGATTGCCGGTCTCGAACGGCACATTGGCGCCCAGTCCCAGGATATTGTGCTGGTCCACCCAGACGAAATACGGGTTCTCCTCGGCCCCCGGATCGCCCTGGAAACCCGGCCCCGGCAAGGCATAGAACGAGAACCCCTCAGGGCATTTATCGCCCTTCTCTGCACCAGGACCGTTGAGCGGCTCCTTGCACTTTCGCCGATCGAAGCTCGCAATATGGCCGCTATCGAGCGGCAGCCACGCGACGCCATTGCGATCGACATCCATGCCGCGGATGCCAAAGCCAGGCAGCGGGATCCTGTAAATCTCGGCCAGCGCGGTATCGGGCGGGTTCGAGCCCGGCGCCAGGCGAATGATATAACCGGGGTGGGTCAGATTGGAGCCCCAGATCGAGCCGTCCGCCGGCGACCACGAGATCGCATACATGCCGAACGGGATGCGGGTATCCTTTGTCGGGTCGATCGGCTGACCGGGCTCATTCCAGGTCGGGGTGCGCTTGCCATCGCCGACAGTATCGACGATCAGCGGCGTCCAGCCCTGCGATGTCGCGGCATCATGGGTCTGCCAGAACCGGTTGGTATCAATCCAGCCGATGACGGCCAGATCGCCCTGCGTATTGTTGCTGAGCCACAGCGTGTTGTTGGCGTCTTCGGCGAAATTCAGGTGATGCGTGCCGAAGCAGGTATTGATTGTCGTAAATTGCTGAGTTTTTGGATCGTAGACTGTGACCTGCCGCGAATTCTGAAAAAATCCCTCGTGCTTTACATCGAGCGGATAGATCTGCGCGGAACGCAGCGGCGAACCTTTTTTGCAATAGGCCGGGATGTCGTTTGGGGCGCGATTTTGCGCTGCCCAATAAACGCGCCCATCCTGATCCATGACCGAGGTGTGGGCATTGACCCTGCTGTCCCAGGTTTGCTGCAGGCCCCAATAGGGCGAGGGATTGACGACTTGGTTGGCGAGCGCCGAGCTCGGCGTGTCAGCCTTGATCGGCGGCAGGATCGTCCATTTCTTGTTATGGATCGGGTCGAGGACCGGCTGCGCATTGCTGCTGAGCTCGGTATCGCCATAGATCGGGCCGTAGGCGTTGACGGTCGGGTTACGCCGATCGGTCGAGGTCAGGTCGTGCAAATAGTGCTGGGGGTCGAGCCAGTCGCGCACCGTAACGACGAGATTGCGTTCGATGCCGACCGGGCGCGGCGGGCTGCGGCTCGGCAATTCGCCGGCCTTGATGCGGTCGGTCCAATTGGCGAGTGCGGCCAGATGGCCGCCATCCGGTGTCATCAGCTGGGTGATAAAGTTAACCATGTCGTGCCCGGCCGGCCCGACCGACAGCCGATATGACCACGCGTCCAGCGAATTATCGAAATGACCGAGCTTTGGCGACAGATACCGTGTGGCGTAATTGCCGATCTGGTGGCAATTGCCGCAGCCATTGGTCTTGATGAAATTGAGCCATTGCTGCTGGGTCTTGAACTGCGGCGGGAGGCCGTTGCCCTTGTCGCCGGTGCCGGGAAAGCGGCTCAAATCCGGAATCTTGATCATCGACGCCCAATAGATCGCCGGATAATACTGCGCGGCTGCGGCCAGGCTCGGCGCAACCACGGCTGTGAGGTTCAATCTGGTGCCGGGCTTGCTTGCGATCTTTGGCGAATCGACGAGACCATAACCCCTTACCCAAACCCGGTAATTCGCCTGCGGCAGATCGGGGATGACGTACCGCCCGCGCTCGTCGGTCACAGCCATCTTGACAAATCGGGTGCCGAGGTCCCTGGTCTCGGCGATGACCCACACTCCCGCTTCAGTCCCAAAGCGGCTGGTGACGGTCCCGCCAATCGACTTGGCATCGATCGCGACCGCCGAGCCGGCGGCGGCTTGCGGCATGGCGGCGCTCTGCTGGCTGCCCGCTCCACCGGGAATGAGGAGGCATGCGAGGACAGCAAAGGCTGCTATGGTGGTTGACAGTTTCCGGGCGCCGATCATTCTCCCCCGCATTTTCGTTGGCCGTTTTCGGCCAGCGAGGATAAGCCGGCGAGTGGTCGCCGGAAATGGCAATTTCCGCTCTTCTCGTCGGCAAACCCGTGCGATTGAGGCATTAAGTCGGCATCGGGCTCATGGCAGCGGCGGCCCGCGATTGGCCCTCCCCGGACAACGGCTGTTACGAGGCTGCCGCCTCCGAGGCGAAATCGAGCTCGATCGAGCGGCCGACCGGATAGGTGTAGGCACCCAACCGGTTGACGAGGATCACCGCGGCAACGAGGAGAACCGCGGCACCTGCAAAAGCGGCGTTATAGGACCCAGTCAGGTCGAAAACATAACCGCCGAGCGTCCGCCCAATGCTCGACCCTAGACCAAAGACCATAAAGAAATAGCCGTAGAGTTCGCCAAACGCGCGCTGCCCAAAATAGCGCGAGACGAGAAAGGCGATCAGGTCGATCTCGGTGCCGAGCCCGAGGCCGAACAGCACCACGCCCACCGCCGGCAACGGCCCGGCGGCACTGGTGAGAAACACAAAGCCGGCGATTGGGGCCAGAAAAAACGCCGAAGCGATATAAGGCGCAAAGATGCGGTCGACGAGATAGCCGGCAAACAGCCGGCCCGCCAGGGTCGCGAGACCGAACAGGCCGAAAATCGCCGTTGCCGCGTCACGCGAGAAACCGCGATCGGTCAATAACGGGATGACATGCGCCACAGTGCCGTTGATCGCGACCGCGACGAGAAAAAATACTCCCGCCAGCAGCCAAAAGCGCGATCGCCGCGCTGCCTCGCGGCTGCTGAGGCCGGGGAGAGGGGCGGTTGAAATCGCCACGCGCCGCTCGCCCTCGCCGGGCTGCGGCTCCCGGATCCACAACGCCACTGCGGGAAAGGCGATCATCAGGGTCAGGAGTGCGAGGCTCGCATAGGCGCCGCGCCAGCCGATCCGCTCGACCAGAAAATTGGCAAGCTGCGGGATCACCGAGCCGCCGAGGCCGACTCCAGCCATTGCGACGCCGAGTGCCAGCCCGCGCCTTGGGTCGAACCAGGCCGAAATCGCTTTCGCATAGCCGAGCGGCGTCTGGATCGCGCTGGTCATCTCGGCGAGCGCAAACATCACTGTGAACACCCAGAACACCCGCGGGCTGAGCCCGACAAGCCCAAGGTACAGCGCGTAGAGTACGACCCCGGGAAGGGCGACTTGACGAATGCTCCAGCGGTCCATCATCCGCCCGAGGACCGGCACTGCGATCGCCGAAAAGATCCCGCCGAACGACAGCGCGAACGACACGCTGCCGCGCTGCCATCCGGTGTCGGCCATGATCGGCTTTAAGAACACGCCAAAGGTAAATCCCAGGACCGGGCCGTTACACACAAACAACCCGGCGACCGCGCCGACCACCACCCACCACGAGTTCGTAAACCGCCGCCCCATGACATCTCTCTCCCATATTGCCGGTTGCCTCACCGACTTACCAATCTGTCGTGGTCAATTTAGCAGGGAAGCGACGACCGCAGACAACCTGTCTGGCATGTCGATAGGTCAGTGGCTAAGCTTTGTCTCCGGTCATGACATTCGCTTCGTTTCCGGTCTTGGGCGGTCTTATTGGAGATAAACTTGCTCGCAGCCTTGGAATTTGAGTCGTCGGTCAGGCTTTCCGCGGTCCCCTTGCTCCTCCACCAGCAAGCGATGCAGCTGGCGATCGCAGCGGCGCGCGCCAATCGGTTTTTTCCGTTCGGCGCCGTAATTGTGCGAGCAGCCGATCGTCAGGTAATGGCGACCGGTGTCAACAATGGAAGCACCAATCCGACGCTCCACGGCGAAATCGTCGCGATCAATGACTATGTAGCGCGACACGGCAATCGAGGTTGGGAAAAGGTCATTCTGTACACCACCGGTGAGCCTTGTCCGATGTGTATGGCCGCGCTGGCTTGGACGCGGATTGGCGGTGTTGTTTATGGCACCTCGATCGAGAAATTATGTCAGTTCGGCATTGATCAAATCTCAATACCCGCAAGCGCTGTGATCGCTGCCGCGCCGTTCTACCGCGGCGAAATCCTTGGGCCCGTGCTGGCGGACGAGACCGACGCTCTATTCCTCGATCGCGAGCGGCTTCCGATGGCCGGGGCGTGAGCAGGGCAGTGATGCTGGCACAGGCCAGCGTTCATTGTGGACAATTAAATCCTTCCGGGGCTCGAAGCCGAGCCCTTCCTGGTCTAACTGATCGCGCGCATCCGCTGGCGGCGACGTTTTGCCTTCATCTTCCCTTTCCGCTTATTGGCGCGGACTGTGAGGCTCGATTTCGCAGACTTCTTCAACTTTTCCTCCGAGCATCATGATCCGATCTCGCCGCGAATGAGTCCTCTGCCGGAGGCTCAGATGCAGCTGGAGGAAATTGAGCTTCAGCAGTTGGCGAGGCGGCCTCTTCTGATCGAGTGATACGCGATCTGCCCTTCCTCTTTGGCGTCGGCGCTGCTTCGGCCTCGTTCTTTTCACCGACCCGCCCTCGCCGACGGGCTCTGGTTCCCTTCTTGGGTGTGAGCTCAGCATCCGCCTCAGCGCCAACCGACATCGGTGCCGCGGTTGGCATCTGCACCGGAGCGATCTCGAGCGATGGCTTGCGGCCAAGTCCGACTGCTTTTGCCACGGTCGCGCGGCGCCTTGAATAGGCCGGAGCCGTTAAGGGATGATTAGCCTTCAGGCCCCAACGTTGCCGGTATTCGTCAGGTCTTAACCCGTGCCGAACCCTGATATGGCGGCGCAGGGTCACTGCCCTGAAGCCGCAATCCAAGCATACGACGTAATCCTGATGGACAGATCGTCGGATCGATACAGCAGGGGTTAGAACCTCTTCTGGCTCAGTCGGCTCACCTAAATGACCGATTGCTTGATGAACTGTGGCGATCAGATTGGGAAGATCGGTCAACGCCAGTTTATGATGAGCGACATATTTGCTGACAATCTTAGCTGTCAGATACGGATCGTTTCCATTTGTGTTCATGTGATTGGTCCGAAGCAGACTTTCGAACCGATATGCCATGAAACTCACCCGCAAAAAAGGCTTTTACGAGGCAAACTGGAATAAATTTATTACATCGAACCTAACCCTGCGCACCGATACCGGGTAATTGCAGGATAAGACACTCGCATTAGGAAATATAAATGGAAATTATATCGTATATCTCGATACTCGTCATATCAATTCGGGGACCGGTTCTCCACTTCCGCTTCGCCATAAGAATAAACTAACTACTTTTAATAAAAACCTTGCTCATGTCTAAATATTTCTCATCGAATAATTATGGGGCTATCCAGTCTTAAGATCTTTTGCTTCTTACAAGAAGGCGATATCGATAAGCGCCTTTGACGAAATGTTGCATCTGGATTAAATGCAATGCGAGCACCTTGACGGCGAGCGGTTCTTCGTACTCGTGATGGCGATGTGCAGTCCGTTTCCGTTCGTTTCATCGACATTGGCCGGCCACATATCGATAAACGTCACGTCCACGCCGGCCCGTCACATGCGCCGCGGTATAGCCGCCGACCGCGCCGACGCCGAACACCGCAGCTCTTTTGTCCATTTCGCCCCTTGGCTGATCCTTCGGTATGGCGACCCGCTGTTGTTGATCTTCCCGGCTGCTCGGCGATAGAGCCGCGAGATAGGTTACGGGTGAATAACGGTTTCGGTGCGGCTGATCACAAAGGCCTCGCGGCGTTCGATGAAATCCGCGACGACCTCGGCAAACGCCTCAGGGCGGTCGGTGCTGATCGCGTGCCCGGCGTCATAGACGAAGACCAGATTGCAGTTCGGCATCAGCTCCTTATAGAAATGCCCCATATTCGGGGGGATGACGCGGTCGACGGTGCCGAACAGGACCAGAGTCGGGACGGCGAGGCGCTGCAGTCGCGCTTCAAGTTCGGGGTCGCGATCGGGCCCGCGCAACCGCGCGACCAGCCGCGCCTGTTTCTCGCGCACCGCCGGATCGGGCGGCGGCATTGGCGGTACCCGCTCGGGATGCGCATAAAGCCGGCGCGCCATCTCCTCGGGAGAGCCGGCCGGCGGCTCGCTGCCCGCCGGGCGGATCGCCGCCGGCGCTTCGAGCACCAAGCTTCGCACTTGCTCCGGATGCTGCGCCGCGAGCCACAGTGCCGTCTTGCCGCCAAAGGATGTTCCCATCAGGTTGAATTGGTCGAGACCGAGCGCAGCGACCGCCTTTGCCATTGTCGCCGCCAGCTCCGGCAAATCGCGCGTGCGATTGTTTTCCGGCGAGGTGCCAAAGCCCGGCATCTCAAAGGCGATGATCCGAAACTGACGGCTCAACAGATCATGACCGCGGGTCAGCCGCAAGCCGCCGGCGCCGTGCAGATGCACGACGGCCGGCCCCTTCCCTGCCTCCATGTAGCGGATGCGAAAGCCGTCGGTCTCGACATAACCTTCGCGAAAAGCCTCTCCCGCCTGTGTCACGCTCGACCATCCCCTTTGCAAGAACGCGCGCCTCAAACCTCGCGGATATGCGGCAACACTTTCTTACCGAAGAGTTCGAGCGAGCGCATCAGAAAGCTCAGATCATTCGAGCCCGGGATCTGGAACATCAAATCAAGGACGCCGGCCCCACTCTGTTCACGACAGCGCTTGATCTGTTCGATGATCGTGTCCGGCGCGCCGACAAAGTTTGTCGGCAACACGCCGCCGACATTCGGGGTCCGTGCTTCGCCCGCCACATTACGGATGTCGAGCTGCAGCAGGGCATCACGCACGCCTTCGCTCAACGGGAAGGCCTGGCGCGCCCGCCGTTGCGCTGCCCGCAATTCCTCGGCTTCGGCGTCGGTCTCACCGATCAGGATGTTGGCTCGATAGATGATCTGTTCAGGCGTCGGCTGCCAGCCATGCTCCGCGCATCGTTCGCGGTAGTACCGAGTGGCTTTGGCGATGATGTCGAACGGCGCATAAGAGACGCCGAGCCCGAGATGATGCCTTGCCGCAAACTCGCAGGATTCGCGGCTGGTGCCGAGGGCGTAGGTCGGAGGATGCGGCTGCTGCCGCGGACGCGGCCAGACCGCGACCGTGCGGAACTGAAAGTGGCGACCTTGCCAGCCAAACGGCTGCGGCTCGGTCCAGGCCTTCAGCACCAGTTCCATTGCCTCGGTGGTGCGCTCTCGCGCCTCGGCCGGGTTGAGGCCATAAGTCAGGTACTCGCCAGTGATGCCGCGCAACATCCCGACCACAAGCCGGCCCGGCAGCATATTGTCGAGCATCGCCAGTTCCTCGGCGACTTTTACCGGGTTGCTTTGCGATACGATCGGGCCCAATACCGCGATCGTGATCTTTCGCGCGTAGGCGGCCAGATGGGCCGCCGAGACCACCGGATTTGGGGTCAGACGGTTTGGAGAATAGTGGTGCTCAGCTACGCTGATCCAATCGAACCCCAATTCTTCGACAAATTGCATTCTTTCGATCATGCCGCGATACGATTCCGTACCGGCTTCGCGGTCATAGGCATCGGGCGGCACCGGCCATTCCACAGGCAATGAGCGCGGCGCGCGGTAGCGCGCAGTTTCGAAATAGGAGACTTTCATGCTTGATGCCCGCCTGGAAAACCGCTGTCAAACGTCGCGGATGCGTGGCAGCACTTTTTCGGCAAAGAGTTCAAGCGACTGCATCAGGCGCCCGGTATCGGGAGCGCCGGGGTTCTGAAAGGCGAGATCGAGCACGCCGACACCCACTTCCTCGCGGCAGCGCTTGATCTGCTCAACCACCGTATCGGGACTGCCATAGAACGAGGTCGGTAAGGAGCCGCCGACATTGGGCGTGCGCGCCTCGCCGGCGACATTGCGCTGGTCGAGTTTCAGGAGCGCGTCGCGCACTCCCGCCCGCATCGGGAAGGCCGCGGGTCCGCTGCGCTGCTTTTCGAGGAGATCGTGCGCCTCCTCATCGGTCTCGGCCAAGAGGATGTTGGCGCGGTAGAGCATCTGCTCGGGTGTGGGTTCCCAGCCATGGCGCGCGCATTCCTGACGGTAATACCGCGTCGACTTGGCCACGACCTCGAATGGCGCAAACGAAACGCCGAGGCCGATATGGTGGCGTGCCGAAAATTCGCAGGATTCACGACTGGTGCCGAGGGAATAGGTCGGCGGCAAAGGCTGTTGCAGCGGCCGCGGCCATACCGACACGGTCCGGAACTGGAAATGGCGGCCCTGCCAGCCGAAGGGCTGCGGCTCGGTCCAGGCTTTGAGCACCAGCTCCATGGCCTCGGTCGTGCGCTCCCGCGCTTCCGCCGGGTTGAGGTCAAAAGTCAAATATTCATTCGTGGTGCCGCGCAGCATCCCAAAAACGAGGCGTCCATTCGACAGGGTGTCGAGCATCGCCATCTCCTCGGCAACCTGCACAGGGTTGCTTTGCGAGACAATCGGGCCCAAGATCGCGATCTTTATTGTTTTCGACTGGGCGGCAATATACGACCCGGAAACCGCGATATTGGGAGTCAGGATTCGTGGCGAGTAATGGTGCTCGGACAAGCTGACCCAATCAAAACCCAACTCCTCGACATGGCGCACCCGATCGACCATGCCCTGATAGGCTTTGGCTCCGGTCTCGGGATCATAAGCCCCGGGTGGTACCGGCCACTCCGCCGGAACCGTCGGCGGCACCTGATAACGCGCAGTTTCAAAATATGAGACTTGCATGGCCCACCACCCGATCTACGGCATCGCAATCGTTGTTTATTGTGCGGCCACAGCCGGGTCGACGCAAGCTGCTCGGGAGAGCCGGCTTACCGTCCCCAGCTTTGTTTAACCGCCAGATGCATTCTTTCTTTGCTTACCAAGCCGCATCGCTTACCAAGCCGCATCCAGCAGAGTCCGGATCACGGCGGGGCCGTCGATTTTGCGGGGGTTGGTGTGGACCCAACGGTCATGCATCGAATTTTGGGCAATCAGCTCGAGCTGATCCTCGCGAACGCCGACATCGCGCAATCGCGTCGGCAGGCCGAGCCCAGAGATCAGCGCCAGCACGACATCGGCGGCGGGCGCGCCCGGATGACCGAGCGCCTCACTGACCCGCGCCTGCTTGTCGGCATTTGCCTCCAAATTGAACCGCAAGACATGCGGCAGCATGATGCACGACGTGTAGCCGTGCGGCACATTGGCGGTGCCGCCCAAGACATGGCCGATGCCGTGGCTCGCCCCTTTGCTGACCCCGGTTTGTGAGCCGACCATCGACATCCAGGCGCCAATCTGACAATCGAGCCGGGCATCGAGGTCGGCAGCATCGGCCTTGACCGCCGGCAGCCCGTTGCCAAGCAATCGCAATGCGTGAAATGCGGCACCTTCCGACAGCGGCTGTCCGTTGAGCGAGCAAATGTCTTCAACCGCGTGATCAACGGCGCGAATACCGGTCGATAAAAACAGCCATTCGGGCGTCGGCACGCTCGCCGCCGGGTCGAGAATGACCGTGCGCGGGATCATCTGCGGATGGCTGAAGCTCTCCTTGACGTGGCGCTCGGTGTCGGTGCAGCCGGCGCCGGCCGAGAACTCGCCCGCCGAAAGGGTGGTCGGGATGGCGATCATGCGTGCCCCAGGCGGGTTGACCGCGGGCCGCTCGGCCGTGCCGTCGGCGGCGATATGCGCCCGGAAATTGTCCAATTGTTCGGGCGTCGTGACATCGTTGCCAAGGCACAGCCCAACCATTTTTGCTGCGTCGGTGACCGAGCCGCCGCCCAGGGTGACGATAAGATCAGCATTTGCCTCACGCGCCATATTGGCGGCAGCAACGACATCGGTGCGCGGCGTATGCGCGCCGATCCTGGCGCATAGGCCGGCGAAGCGGTTGCCGAGCCTTTGCTGCAGCCGCTCGACGAGATCGGTCTCGCGTGCGAGCGTACCGCTCGCCAGCACAAAAACTGCGCGCGCCTCGATCCGCTCGACCTCGCCGGCCATCACCTCGACATAGGGCCTGCCAAAAATCACGCTCTCCATCTGCGGAAAGCGGTAGACGCCACTCAGCATCGTCCTCGCTCCTTAAGGCGCAGGATGGGTCGCAATGTTAGCCGCATAGCAGCAGGGGGATGCCGATGGGCTTCACTGCGCGCCGTCCGTCCTACGGTACAGTCTGTTCCGCGGTCGGGGTATAGCCGAATGCGTATCTGGCTTGACGGGCGAACATCGCTTCCAGGATTTCGCTGCGTCCAGTCAGAGCATAAAATTCCAGGTATTCTTGTGATAGGCTGAAAGCATATACGCCCGGATTATCTGTAGAAAGTACGAAAGGAACTTCCGCTTCAATAAAAGTAAAAATCGGATGATCTTGTAAAGAGGGAACGGATCCTGTAAGTAAATTACTACGCAAGCAGATTTCTAAGCAGATGTCACGTTTCTTTATAACGTCGAGTAAAGATGGTGATAGGGCGGCCGTAACTACTCAGGTCCCGGTCACGGGGTGATAGCGGCCGGCGGTGCTGCGATGACGTCCTGGATGGCCTGGAGAGCGGATTTTCCGACAAGCCTTCCGGTCGCGATGACCGAGGCTGCAGCAGCATAGAGCCGGGCGCCCCAATGGGATCGGAAACATCCGGTGACCTTGCGGAAGATAACGGAGGGCCTCAG
>JAFAOB010000245.1 GCA_019238055.1 Alphaproteobacteria bacterium | reverse complement strand
TTATGCCGATGCACCCGCCGCGCGCCGCGCCGCGGCCTTCGCCGCCGCGCCGCTGACCGATCCGATTAATACCCCGGCCCGCCGTTACGAACGCCAGCCGCAGCCCGCTGTCGGCTGAGAAGGACTGCAGCGACCGCCTGATCTGGTCGTCGGCGCTGGCTATAGCGGGCTCGCGGCAGCTTGATTGCCCGCCGGCTACAGTCTTCAGATCGCTGGCTTGAGCGAGATTTCGAGCCCCGCTTAGCCAGTGGAAAACCGGAGTCCGTCATAGCTCTTGATTCGTAAAATTGGCGGACACTAAATTGGCGGTCGATTCGCCAAAGCGTCTCGTTCTTGACCCGCACGCCTTGATGACGGAAATAAGCTGCCCTTGTCCTCTCCTTTGCGTGGGTCCTGTTTTGCCGGACTGCCCGGGCCGGTCGTGTCAAAGATTTTTTGCTCCAGCGGAGATATGAGTTGCAGCTCAGCAAGTGCAACCTGGCAGTGTGCTGGATCTCTTCAGAGAGCCCGCGGGATTGCTGGAATGATCGTCTCGGCCCCGCACCGATGGCGCATGGGCTAGGGAAGATCCTCATCGCATTCGCGGTCCTCACCGTGCTGAACCTGTTTACCCCTCGTACCGATGCTGCACGTTATGGCGGCGCGACACCCCCGCAGGCAGCGGTCAACCGCGGCGTCGTTGAGCTCGAAACCGGTCGGGGCAGCGGCATCTCGGTAGCAATTGCCGAGGATCTCGCCGATGTGATCGACGACGGCGCGACACGCCGGGTATTGCCGATCGTTGGCAAAGGCGGAGTTAAAAATATCACCGACCTGCAATTGCTGCACGGTGTCGATCTTGCGATTTTGCAAGACGATGTGATGAACTATGCGAGACAGCAGAACCTCTTTCCCGGCATTGAATCTCAAATAACTTATATTGCCAAGCTTTATAACGAAGAATTTCACCTGCTGGCGCGCAATGACATAAAAACGATCGCCGATCTCGCCAACCAAAAGGTGAATGTTGATGTGCGCGGCGGCGGAACCGAGATCACGACGGCCCGTCTGTTTGGCCTTCTCAACATACCGATCGTCACCACCAATGACGATCAGGGGGTGGCGCTCGATAAATTGCGGCGCGGTGAGATCGCTGCGCTCGCTTTTGTAACCGGCAGACCGGCACCGATCTTTCGCGACCTTATCGGCGAAAGCAGCCTGCATTTTCTTGCCGTTCCGCTGAGCCCGGCGGTCACCGCAGCTTATGTGCCCTCACGATTGACCGCAGAAGATTACCCCGCACTGATCCCTTATAACCATCCGGTTGATACGATTGCGGTCGGCGCGGTGCTCGTCGTTGCCAATCTGCAGCCGGCATCCGAGCGTTATCGTAATGTGGTCAACTTCGTCGATGCGTTTTTTACTGGCTTTCAATCGCTGCTGTTGCCCGGCCACCATCCGAAATGGCGCGAGGTCAACATTGCCGCCGAACTTCCCGGTTGGCGCCGTTTTCCGCCCGCTGCCGATTGGCTGCGGCGCAACGCTCCGGTCGCGGGTGAGCCCAACGAGCAGTCTTTGAAGGCGATTTTCGCCCGCTTTGTCGATGAGCGGCAGCAAGCGGCCGGGGGTGCTCCGCTGAGCCAGCAACAAAAAGACGATCTGTTTACGCAATTCGAGCAGTGGCAGAAGAGCTTGCCCCGATAGACCGCGGCCTAAGAGCGTAGGGAATGACGCGGTTAACGAATACCGACATATTGCCTGCCGCGCAGCCATCCGCCCGGGCGAGAGCGGCTGGCGTCAGTCGGCGCACATTATTGGCCGCTGCTGCCGGATTCGCGGTTGTCCCATTTGGCGCCGTCCGTGCGGGAGCCGATTTGGCGCCGAAGCGTGGCGGCGTACTGAAATTTGCGGTCGATGCAGAGCCGCCTAATTATGACTGTCACGCCAATACATCCTTTGCGACATTGCACCCGGTCGCGCCGCATTATTCTACTCTTTTAAAATTTGATACATCGAACTACCCCGCTGTCGAGGGTGATCTTGCTGCATCTTGGACGGTCTCGCCTGATCGGCTGACCTACACCTTCAAGCTGTATCCAAACGTACTGTTTCACGATGGTTCGAAGCTGACTTCGGAAGATGTGAAGGCGAGCTATGAGAGGATTGTGCGGCCGCCTCCCGGGGTCATGTCGGTACGCCGCGTCAACTATGCGGCCATTGGGGCGATCGATGCGCCAGATCCGCTGACCGTCGTCTTTCATCTGAAATGGCCGGAAGCGGCGATGCTGGAGAACTTCGCTTCGGAGTGGAATGCGATCTATAGTGCGGCAAAGCTGCGGCAGGACCCGCTCTTCCCGGCGAGCCACGTGCTCGGAACCGGGGCGTTCAGCTTTGTCGAGCATGTCAAAGGAGATCATTGGACCGGAAGACGGTTTGAGCATTATTTCAAGGAAGGGAGGCCTTATCTCGACGGCTACCGCGCCGAATTCGTGACCGGAGCCAAGATGATCAAGGCGTTTCAAGATGGCCGCATCATGGCCGATTTTCGCTTTATCAGCCCGAACGAGCGTAACGAGGTGACCGCAGGTCGCGACGATCAGGTCGCAATTTATGAGAGCCCAACCTTGCTGAACCTGCTTGTCGTATTCAATACCAAGCGCCCGCCTTATGATGATGTGCGGGTACGGCGCGCCCTGTCGCTCGCGATCGATCGCTGGGGAGCCGCCGAAGCTCTCTCTCAAAAAACCGTGCTTAAGTTTGTCGGCGGCTTATTGCGGCCCGGCTTTAGCATGGCGACGCCGGAGGCCGAACTCGAGAAGCTTCCCGGCTATTCGCACGACGCCG
>JAFAOB010000244.1 GCA_019238055.1 Alphaproteobacteria bacterium | reverse complement strand
GTGATCTTGGTCGTTTCGATTTCGAGGATTTCTTCGCCAGGCGCGAAGTCCTGCCCTTCACGTTTGAGCCAGCCCACGACCTTGCCTTCGGTCATGGTCAGGCCCCATTTCGGCATCGTGATCGGGGTTATCGCTGAAGCGCCCATCAGAGCCTCGCCCTTTTGTCAGTGCCGAGTATCATCTATGCGAGAGGCACGCCTATCCGGGCCGTAGCACATCCCGTGCGGTTTGATTGAACAGGATCCGGCGTTCCTCGTCGGAAGGCGGCGCCGCGCGGCGCAATTCTTTACCGAGGTCGACACCGCGCTGTACTGCCGACCGATCCCGCAACGTCGCGCGCCAGCGCGAAACGTTTGGGAAATCGTCGAGCGGCTGACCAAGGGGCTTGGCGATCAATACCCAGGGCCATGAGGCCATATCGGCAATCGAATACGCGTCGAGGATGAACGCGCGGCCTTCGAGCCGCCGTTCGAGCACACCAAGGCAGCGATTGTATTCATCGGCGTAGCGCTTATGCGAATAGGGGTGCTCACCCTGGGCATAATTGACGAAGTGGCTCAACTGCCCGGCCATCGGCCCGAGATTGCCGACCTGCCAGAACAGCCATTCGAGGCATTCCTTGCGCCCGCGCCGGGTCTGCGGCATGAACCGCCCGGCTTTTTCGGCAAGGTGGATCAGGATCGCGCCCGATTCAAAGATCGGCATCGGCCCGTCCGGGTCGTCGTGATCGACGATCGCCGGCATCCGGTTGTTCGGGCTGATCGCGAGAAATTCGGGTTTGAACTGATCGCCGCGCCCGATATTGACCGGGATCACGCGATAGGGGAGACCGCATTCTTCGAGCATGATCGCGACCTTCCAGCCATTCGGCGTCGGCCAATAATAAAAGTCGATCATCGCCCGGCTCCTTTCGCGATACCGGCAGCACCTTCGGTCACGAGCGCCTCAATTTCGCCGGGCGAATAGCCGAGCTCGGTCAGAATTTCGACGGTTTGCTCGCCGAGCGCCGGCGCACCGCGGCGGATTTCGGTCGGTGTGCGCGAGAACCGCGCCGCCGCACGCGCCTGCCACAAGCGTCCGGCCTTGTCGTGCTCGGTCTCGACGACCAGGCCCAGCGCTTCGACTTGTGGGTGGCGGATTACCTCGTTGCGGGTCAATACCGGGCCGCACGGCACCTGAGCCGCGGTCAGCCGCTCGAGCCATTCCGCGGTCGAGCGGGTCATCAATGCCTGCTGCGTGACGTCCAGCCTGGCATCGATATTTTTCTGTCGCAGCGCCGGAGTCTTGAACCGCTCGTCGTCAATCCATTCCAGGTGCTCGACCGCTCGGGCCAAGCCCGCCCATTGGCGATCGGTCAAAGCGGCAACGGTGATGTAGCCGTCTGCCGTGTCGTAGATCAGGTCATGCGCGCTTGCGGACGTCTGCCGCGGCGGCTCGTCACCGACAAAGGTCTGGTCGCCCATATCGGAGGCCCACATAAAAGTGAGCACGGCTTCCAGCATCGACAAACGCACATGCTGGCCCGCACCGGTGCGCTCGCGCGCCAGCAGCGCCGCGGTAATCGCCTGCGAGGCAGTGATCGCGGTCAATTTGTCGGGCAAAATCGTGCGCAGCAGTCGCGGGCGTGCCTCGTCAGAACCCGCCTGTACGGTTGCCAACCCCGAGAACCCTTGGATCACCGGATCGTAAGCGGGCTTGAGGGCGTAAGGGCCCTTCTCGCCAAATCCGCTGATCGACACATAGACAATTTTTGGCGAGACGGCGCGCACCGCCTCCTCGCCGACGCCGAGACGCTCGGCGACACCCGGGCGGAAGTTCTGCGCGAAGACATCGGCCCCGGCCGCAAGGCGCAACAGCGCGTCGACTGCCGCCGGTTTCTTGAGGTCGAGAACGATCGAGCGCTTGTTGCGGTTATTGTTAAGAAAGGACGCGGTAAATCCGGCCCGCCGGTTGCCTCCACCGCGCGTCGAGTCGCCGCCTTTGGGCGCCTCGACCTTGATCACGTCGGCACCCTGATCGGCGAGGATCATCGTCGCCAGCGGCCCCGAGACATTCGAGGTCAGATCGATGATCCGATACTCTGATAGCGGTCCCGGCATCACGCAGCCCTTTCGCACCTCATCACAGCTGAGGCACGAGACTACGCGCGAACCCACAAGGTCAAGCGCCGCGGCGGCTATGCCGGCAACCGTTCCAAAGGCGCTTGACTAAGGCGCTTGATTAAAAGGCAGGGATGATCGGGGCCGGGACGATATGCTCTTCGACGCGGCGCACACCCGGGATGTTTTCGGCGGCGACACGCAATGCCTGCTTTTCGGCTTCGGGCTGGTCGTCGGACATCCACACATGCACGACGCGGTCACGGACCATGATGTCGGCAGCCCAGATATTGGCCCAGCGCTGGCCGCGCAATTCATTCAGCAGCCGTTCGCGGATCGTGCGGTCGTCGGCGTCGGCGACGATGGCCGGCGCGCTGCTCGTCGTTGCCAAAGCGCGCACCAGATTGGCGCGGCTGATGATGCCAACGAGTTTGCCGTCGCGCACGACCGGAACCCGCTTGACCAGCTTGGTTTCGAGCAGCATCGCAACATCGGCGAGATCGGCCGTGTCGGCAACGCTGATCACATCGCGGCTCATAATGTCGGCCACCCGCTGGCCATGCGCCTTGACATAGGCGCGGGCCGCTTCCTCCTCGGCGGCGAGCGAGTCGAGCCACCATGACCGCCGTTTCTGCAGACGCCGCTCAGTGCCGGTTTCGGCGCGGTGCAGCAGATCGCCTTCGCTGACAATGCCGACGAGACGATCGCCGTTCTCGACCACCGGCACCCCGCTTATGCCCTTTTCGGACAGCAGTTTTGCCAGCTCCCGCACGGTCGTCTCGGGCGTGACGGTGATGACCGGCGTTGTCATGACGTCCATGGCGCGCATCGATAGCCTCCAGCCTCGTTTTCTTGACGAAACCTACAGCATTAGTATCACGCCTTGAGGTAGAGCAATCAAGGCACGAGAAAAAAGCAAATCGCGTTTGCTGGTTGTGTGCTAGGCATCGCAACGATTTAGTCCGCATGCTGGGTCGAGAGGCGAAAAGACCGTGATCTGATGCGCGTCCTGCGTGGCGAGCGCCAGCCGGGCCCTGTATGATCGAGCACGCAACGATCAAGATGACCGCGAGTTGAAGAGAGGCTGAATGAACAAGATTGCAATTTGCCTGATCGTCATCATCACCGCCGGCTTCTTTAGCGCAGCCGTTCCCGGCGAGCATGCGCTGGCGGCGCCGATCGCTTTCATGGTGCCGCTAACCGGTGCGCAACAGGTCCCGCCGGTACAGACGAACGGCAGCGGTACGGCCAATCTGACTTATGACCCGCAGACGCGGGTGGTAACCTGGTCCATTACCTACACCGGATTGTCGAGTCCGGCGACGATGGCCCATTTTCACGGGCCCGCCGGCCCCGGGAAGAACGCGCCGGTGCTGATCTGGTTGACCAAGCGTGGCGGCCCGGTATCGAGCCCGATCACCGGCCAGACAAAGCTGACCCCGACGCAAGCACAGCAATTCATGGCCGGCGAGTGGTACATCAATGTGCATTCCACCGCCCATCCCGCGGGCGAAATCCGCGGTCAGGTCGTACCTCCGAAATCCTGAGCCCCGATAGGCGTCGATCGCCCGGCGCGGGCCGTTTCCCAATACGATCCAAGCTCATCTCGTGGCGGAGAGCACCATGCTGCGCAATGTCGCCGTCGGCCTTGGTTTGATGGAGTTTCCGTTTGACAGCGTCGCCGGTTTTTGGCGCTGGATCGATTTATGCGAGGCTGGCGGCGTCGACTCGCTGTGGCAGACCGATCGCATTGTCAGCCGCGAGCCGATCCTCGAATGCATGAGCGTGATGGCCGCACTTGCCGGCCGCACCCGTCGACTGAAATTCGGCGTCAACGTGCTGTCACTGGCATTTCGCGATCCGGTGCTGCTGGCCAAGCAATGCGCCACGATCGACGTGTTGTCCGAGGGGCGGCTGTTGCCCGCATTCGGTATCGGCAGCCCGCTCGCTCCGGAATGGCGCACACTCAATCTCGACACCAAAACCCGCGGCCGTAAAACTGACGAAGGGCTCGAGATCATCCGGCGGTTGTGGGCCGAAGACGAGGTCGACTTCGAGGGCGTGCATTACCGGCTCTCCGGCGCCTCGATCAGCCCAAAACCGGTGCAGCCCGATCTGCCGATGTGGATCGGCGGGTCGAGCCCGGCGGCAATCCGGCGCACCGCGCGCTTTGGCACCGGCTGGCAGGCGGGCGGCGAAACACCGGACGATATCGGCGCTGTCGTCGCAGCGATCCGCGAGGCCGCAATCGCCGAAGGCCGGCCGATCGACGACGACCATTACGGCGCCGGCATCGCCTTTCGCTTTGGCCGGCCCGATGACCCGGCACTCGAACGGCTGTTCGATGCCTATCGCCGGCGCACCGGCCGAGACCCGCAAAAATATTTTGCGATCGGCGACGCCGAGGCGATTGTCGAACGCATCGGGCATTATGTCACTGCCGGTATTTCGAAATTCATCCTGCGGCCGGCGGCCCGCGGCGACAGCGAGATGCTGGCGCAAACCCGTCGTCTCGTCGAAGAGGTGTTGCCATTGGTGGCAACGCGATGGCCAAGACCGAAGAAGCGTCTGGCCGCCGAATGAGCAACAAGGCGCTTTGCGGCATCCGCGCTTGCGTTTTCGACGCCTACGGCACTTTGTTCGACGTTGCCTCAGCGGCGCGGTGCAGCACCGCTGATGTGGTCGAGACTGAGACGGCGGGGCGGCTCGCGAAGCTGTGGCGCAACAAGCAGCTGCAATACACTTGGCTGCGCGCCGTACAAAACCGCCACGCCGATTTATGGCAAGTGACCGGCGAGGCGCTCGATTTTGCGCTCGAAACCCTCGCTATGGCCGATCCGGCGCTGCGCGAGCGGCTGATGCAGGGCTATCTGGCGCTCGACGCTTATCCCGAGGCGGCTGCCGCGCTGCGCGCGTTGCGCGAGGCCGGCATCGCAACGGCGATCCTGTCGAACGGCACACCGGCGATGCTCAGCGCCGTAGTGGATCATGCCGGGCTCGGCGAACTGTTCGATCACGTGCTGTCGGTTGAAGAGGCCGGTGTCTACAAGCCGCACGCGCAGGTCTATCAGCTCGCCTGCGACCGGCTCGGCATTCCGGCCGAAGCCATCCTCTTCGTGTCTTCGAATGGCTGGGACGCCTGGGCCGCCTCTGCGTTTGGCATGAGGGTGGCGTGGTGCAGCCGCCAGGGCCTTACCCGCGAGCGGCTCCCCGGTGCGCCCGATCACGACATCCGCTCGCTCGCCGAATTGCCGGGACTACTCGCCGCGCCGGCCGCCATCTGACCAAGACAGGCCGGTGCGCGCCCCGAAGAACGGCGCGAGGCCGCCGCGCCGCGATTACAAGGTCGCGGCAATCTGGCGGACGATATCGCGCAGCCACAAGATCGCCGGTTCATTACCGTGTTCGCGATGGGTCAGCGCCATGATCTCGAAGGGCGGTGACGCATAGGGCGGCTCGAATAATTTCAGGTGATAGGTGCTGGCAAAGGCGGTAGCGAGGCGGCGCGGCAGCGGTGCGGCCATGTCGGAATGGCTGACCACGGCCAGAGCCGCCAAAAAATGCGGCGTTGTCAGACCGATAGCGCGGGTCAGGCCCCACGCTGCCAAGGCGCCCTGCAATAGCCCGACCTCGCTGCGCGTGACGAGCCGTTCGAGCCCGTGATCGACGACATACCCGGCCACAGCCTGTTCATCTTCGCCGATTGCCGTAATGATCAGGTGCGGCAACGCTGCCAGCCGCTCGAGGGTCAGCTTCTGCGAGGCGGCGGGATGACGATCGCTGACCACCCAGACCCTGGTTTCCTTGAACAATGTTTCGCAGGCAAACCACTCCGGCACGCGCCGGAAGCTGCCGATTGCCAGATCGGCGCGCCCGGCAACCAGCGCTTCGGCGACCCCCATATTGCTCGGCCTGATCCTGATTTCCGCCAGCGGCGCCGCTTCGCGCAATCGTGCGACGAGAGCCGGGATCAGCACCGCCCCGATATATTCGCCGCAGATAATGGTAAACCGCCGTGTCGTCTGTTCCGGGATGAAATCGGCGGGCGTTAAGGCCAATTGCAGCTGCAGCAGCCCTTGGCGCAGCCTCGGCGCGATCTCGGCCGCCCGCCGGGTTGGCTGCATGCCGTCCGGACCGCGGACAAAAAGCTCGTCGTCAAGGACAAAGCGCAAGCGGCTCAGCGCATGGCTGATTGCCGATTGCGTCAGACCGAGCCGCTCACCGGCGCGCGTCACACTGCGCTCTTCCATCAACGCATCGAACACGCGCAGCAAATTGAGGTCGAAGCTCGAAAAATGAGTTTTATTCATTGTTGCATTGCGGCAATAATACTTGCTGGCGCTCGCGAATCCGATCGGGACTCAGCCATCATGTACAGCTTACCGAAGATATCGGTCCGATGCGCATCTTTAACGCAGCTCTCGCAAGCGCCGGAGCAAACTCTGCGCATATCGCCCGACGGCCCGACCCAGAGCTTTTATCCGAAGCCGGTGGCTCTGCGGTCATCCCGCAAGATAATTCTCAGCCCGCCGCGGCCACTCCCGGTCCCGTGAGCGGCGCCGATCAGCCCCTACCCGACCGGGCCCAAGCCGAACTGACCCGGCTTTATAGACCGATGCGGCCCGTGTTCCGATTTAGGACTGGAGCAAGGCCGGAGGCCCAAGCCCTTGAGCAGATCGGCTGAAGTCGCATTGCAGCGCCCAGGCGGGCGGCCTTTTGGTTAAGGCTTTTCGCAGGCGAAGTAGGCGATATTCTCGGACGAATCGAGATAGCGCGGGACCTTTTCATAGCGAGCGCAATGCTCCCTCGCGACCTCGGTCGCGGCAGCGAGGTCTCGCGTGTAACCAACCTCTGCTGAGTTGGCGTTGCCGGCGGACAGAAACGGCTTCTCCGCGCAACCACCGACGAGAGCGATGGCAATCGGAGAGAACAGCCAATGCGCGAGCCGCGGCCACCGCAAGCCGATCACGGTTGATCCCCGCCGCTCGTCGTAAAACCAGCCTTGGCCGCAAAGTCGCAGCCGCGCTCAGCAAAGTCTCGGTAAACCCCATAGCTCGGCGCGGCCGGTGACAACAGCACGACACCGCCTTTGGGTGTGACCTGCCGCGCCATGGCGACGGCGGCTGCCATCGAGGGCGCAGGCGCCGTTTCGGGGCCAGCAGCACTGGCGCGCAACCCGGTATAAATGCGCTCACCGCTGGCGCCAAGACAAAGAACGGTTCGTGCTGCACCGCCCGCGAGCTTGGCGACGAGCCTGGAATAGTCAATGCCGCGATCATAGCCGCCGACGAGCAAGGTTATTTCTCGACCGGCATAAACCTCGAGCGCCGCCAATGTCGATTCGGGCGCCGTCGAGATGCTATCGTCCACGTAAAGTACCCCGTCGATTTCGCCAATCTCCTGCTGGCGGTGCGGCAGCGCGCGAAAATCGCGGGTGGCGTCGAGCGCCGCATGCAAATCGAGTCCGAGCATCTGTGCGACGGTCAAGGCCGCGCAAACGTTCGATAAATTGTGCGGCCGCATGAGATAGCGGTTGCTCACTTCGCCGATACGGCGCGGACTGTCAAAAACCTCGATCCCGCGGGCGTGAAGCGATGCGCTCTCATTAAAGAAACAGTGCGCGAGCCCGCGCGCGGGCGCCGCCTGGCGATTGACGATCGCGCAGCGGCTATGGTGCAACAGATTGAGTTTGTCCCGGTAATACGCATCAAGCGTGCGATGCCAGTCAAGATGCTCGGGAAATAGCGAGGTCAGCACTGCGACGTCACAGATCCCGTCAAAATCCGCGGCTTGATAGCTCGACACCTCGATGACCGCGACGTCGGTTTTGCTCTGATCAATCTCGGTGACTGGCACGCCAATATTGCCGGCGAGTGCCATCCTGCGACCAAGCCGGCGCAGAATATGCGCGATCAACGAGGCCGTCGTGCTCTTGCCCTTGGTCCCGGTGACGCAGATCGTCGTCAGCATATTCTTCTCGGCAAACCAAAGGTTCAAGAGCGAGGTAAGCTCCACGCCGTTCCTGCGCGCAGTCTCGATCTCGGGACGATAGAGACTGACGCCGGGGGATTTGACCAACACGTCGATGCGAGCGAGCGCGCGAGCAATGCTGTCTTTGCCGAAGGCGCATTCGAAATTGTCCAATTTTTCGGGGGGATGGGCGCCAGCGGAATCGTCCAATAATAATAGCGGCAGCTGCGGATTATATGCGCGAAGGAACCGGATAGCCGCCTGGCCTTCGCGCCCGAGCCCCCAGATCGCCACCCGGGCGCCGGCGAGGTTAGCTGTCCGCATCGAGCATTGCCAAAAACCGTTGCGGGACCCGGTGCGGATGCCGCGCGGTCAAGAGCGCGTGAAACTGCGATGGCTCGCCATCCCGCAGCACCGGAAAGGCCATATGCAGCCGTCTGATGACAGCGTCATCGCGCCAGTCGGGATCGCGCGCCAGCAGCGTTGCGACGGCAGTACTCTCAGCGACCTCACCGACACATTCGAATGGCTTGTGCTGCCGCAATCCGCACAACTCGGCAAAGCCTTCGGTCTGGCTTTCATCAGCAAGCATATTGCAGCCAAAGATGCCAATCAGGCGCTTCTTCGGCACAAACGGGGCCAGCGCCAGGAACACGAACCGGCATTTCGGGCAGTTGCAGCACCAATGCCGGCCGCGTTCAGCTACCGATTGGCGAAAGGCAGTGTTGCAGCTGCGGAAGCTGTCAAAATATTGCGGGTGCCGCGCGAAGCGCCGCGCGATCTCGATTTCGGACAATGGCCGCAGCAGCGAGAAATAAGCAATACTCGGCGTGATATGGTGTGCGACGTATTCACTGAAATCTTGCTCGAATTCGAGCGATTTGCTATGTTGGTGATTAATGCCGACCCCGCCGACCGTCAGGTTCGGCGCATTGGCGGAATGCTCATTGGACATTACGATCGTATCGAAGCCTGCGAGCGCGGCACAGGCCAGCACGATAGCGCTCAAAATACCAGTGATTGGTACATGGCCGTTCAGTGCGCCGTTTGCATTGAGTGCGAACAGCGCCGGGTCGAGCTGGCGACGAACCCGGATAAAGGGCAGCCCCGCCGCGGCAATGCAGGCCGCGATCGGCACGGCATCACCGAGCGTAAACAGCAGCAGATCTTCGCCGGATGCCTTCAAGCATTCGAGGCTGACGATCGAATCCTTGCCGCCGCCGACCGGTACGCAGCTGCGCCGTGGTAAGGCAATGGCCAATGGCGGCGGTGGCGTAGTACCCGGCTCCCACTCGAACCGGCAATGGTCCGCGAGCGATAAACGGTTCCTCCACGCGAATTCGGCCAACCCCTTTTGATAAAATTTCTGCAGGAATTCTGCCGTATCGCGATCGAGTACAAACGCCTCGCAGCGCAGGGTCTGCGGGACGAAGGCTTTGTAATAGCTTACCCCTGACAACAGAAAGACCAGCCGAAAGATCCGGTCGAGCACTATCTCGGCTTCGGCAGAGAGCCGGCGCGGCGGAAAATCAAAGAACAGCTTTTCCTCAAATCGCGGTCCGTCGCGAAACCGATAAATCAACGACAGAAAATTGTTGGTTGGGGTGTAATGGTAGGCCTCGAACAGAAATTCCTCATACCGCATGCCCGGCCTCGACGAGCGCCCGGATCATCCGCAATTTTTCGTGGTGCAACGTGAGGTCAAAATTATCGATCGTCAATGTCTGTCGCCGCGAGACCCCATCGACCGCCGGCCCATCCCGCACCGTCACCTCGAGAATATGCCGGTCCAATGCTTCATCGAGACAATGCAGCAACGAGCGGCGCCAATCCGCGCGAATCACCGCAAGAGCGCCGAGCAGGGCATAGGCACCCCAATGCGACACGCCGGCGACAATCAGATGATTTGCCGGGGTCGCACAGGCGATCGCCTCGCCGCAATCGACATCGCGGCCGATCAATCCACGGGGCAGGGCACCCATGCCGATCTCGTTGCCGCCATCGCCGATCGCAATCGTATCCCACGGCCCAGCCGTGAAGAGGTCATCGAGCGGCGCCGTATGGGTGCTGATGTCCTCGCCGCGCATATTGCGCGGGCTGCCATCGCCGCTGCGCCCGCAACGCTCGATCGAGATCGCATGGGTAATACGGGCGGCGCGCCACGTCTCGATCAGACCGGCAAGCGGGGCACCGATCGCAACGGCATCGACCGGCACTGCGGCAGCGCCGGCCGCGGCTAGGGCGACCGCACAGGCACTATGGCAGGGCTCGTCGGTCGCGAGGCGGCACGGAATGCCGATTGCGGCAAACCCGCGAGCCAATAACGCTGCTCCGACCGGACCATCGGTCTCGGCTGCCGGCGGCATTCCCAATGGCACAAAAAAGCCGGTGATCAGCCCGACCCGGCATGGCAGCGCCGCCGCCAAACGCGATGCGGCACCCCATAAGCCGCCGCCCGCCGCCGCGCACAGAGCCGAGATATTGCGGCCGACATCAGCCTGAACGACTTGCTCGATATGATCGATCAGTGCTTGGGCCGTGCGCGGCAAAGCCATCGGGACTGCCGGCTACAGGGCGGCGAGTTTGGCGTTCGACAAATCGGTGATCAGCATCGAACCCGGGGCGTGGGTGATGCAGAATTCGGGCGCGACTTCGGCAATGACGGCTTGCGGGGTCACACCGCAAGCCCAAAACACCGGCAACTCACCCTCGCGCACCGGAACGGCATCACCGTAATCGGGGTGTGCGAGATCGCCGATGCCGATCGCCTGCGGCAGACCGATATGAACCGGGGCGCCATGCACTGATGGAAAACGCGAGGTTATCTGGATCGCGCGGATCGCATCCTGCGGGCTCATCGGCCGCATTGAGACGACAAGCGGGCCGGCGAACGGGCCCGCGGGCACGCAGCGGATGTTGGTGCGATACATCGGCACATTCGAGCCGCACGTCATGTGACGCAACTCGATTCCGTCCTCGACCAGCGCTTCTTCGAACGAAAATGAGCAACCAAGCGCAAAGCTGACGAAATCCCCGCGCCAGACATGGCAGATATCGCCCACTTCCTCGATCAGCTCGCCGCGACGCCACACCCGGTATTTCGGCAGATCGGTGCGGATGTCGAGGTCCTCACCAAGGGCTGGCAAAGAGGGGTCGCCCGGCTCCGAGACCGCCAATACCGGGCAGGGTTTGGGATTGGCCTGGGCAAATCGCAGAAAGTCGTGGGCAAGCGCTTTTGGCAAAATGACCAGATTGGCCTGGACGTTGCCGGCGGCGAGGCCGGCGGTCGCACCATTGATTTCGCCGTTGCGGATGCGCCGGCGTTCGCGCGTACCGGCTTTGATGCTTCGATCGGTTGCTGCGTTCATCCGATGGTCCATCTTCACGATCGAAATCTTATCGCCGAGAGACGATCGTCGTCAAAACAACGGCCGATATCGCGACGGATCGAGGGTATTGCATATGAACGCTTTCTTTCTCGCCGCCGCGATTTTGCTGGAGATCACGGCGACCACCGCGTTGAAGCTGTCCAATGGATTGACCCGCCCGGGCCCAGCGGGTGTGGTTGTTGCCGGGTACGCGGCGAGCTTCTCGATGCTGTCATTGGCGTTGCGCGGAATCGATCTGTCGACGGCTTACGCCATCTGGTCCGGTGTCGGAACCGCAATTGTCGCAGCGATCGGCATCTTGTGGTTTGGCGAGGCCGCCGGTGCCTGGAAGCTCTTATCGCTGGCGCTCATCATTGTCGGGGTGGTCGGATTACACCTCGCCGGCCACGGCGCGTGATCCGGCAGTATGGCAAGACCTAATTCGACGGGTGGTTCGTCAACCGGCGGTGGCGGAGGTTCGGTTGGCGGAACCGGGACCGGATCCGGCGGCTCCTCGATCGGGCGCGGCCGATCAGGGTCGGGCGGCGGCTCCGGCGGCGTGCCGGGAGGCAAGGGTGGCGTCGGAGTTTGCGCGGCCGGTTCGTCGTCTTCGCACTCGCGCACAGCGGCCTCCACAACCCAGCGTCGTCAGGCCGCGAGCAATGCGGCGCAACCGAGAAACGCCGCGAACGGATGGGTCACAACAAAAGTCGGGATCGCGGCGAGATAAGGCTCGAACCGGCCCTTGGCCTCGAACCGGGCGCGAAACGGCGAATCGGCAAAGTAACGGCCGAGCCTTGGCACGATGCCGCCGGCAATGTAAACCCCGCCGCGCGCGCCCAATGTCAGAGCGAGATTCCCGGCGGCCGTGCCGAGCATGGCGCAGAACATCGCCGTCGCCTCGGCACAGATTGGGTCCTCGTTGCGCATGCCAAAATCGGTAATCTGTGCCGCAGTATAGCCCCTTGACGCAACCCCGTCGATCTCGGCCAGCGTATTGTAAAGGTTGACGAGACCCGGTCCCGACAACACCCGCTCGGCCGAAACATGGTCCAAACGGCGGCGCAGATGATCGATAACGGCGCTTTCGCGATCATCCGCCGCGGGCATCGTGGCGTGGCCGCCTTCGCCGGTCAGTGCCATCCAGCGGGTGGCGCTGGGGACGAGACCGGAAACCCCGAGCCCCGATCCCGGGCCCAACACGGCCAGCGGCATTGCCGGCACGGAAATCCCACCCCCGACCTGCATTCGATCGCTTGGGCCAAGGTGAGGGAGAGCCAGCGCCTGCGCCGTGAAGTCGTTGATCACCTCGAGCCGCTCGAAGCCGAAACGTGCGCGCAATGCCGATACCGAAAACCGCCACGGGTGGTTGGTCATCACAATCTGGTCGCCGGTGATCGCCGACGCGATGGCAATCGCCGCAAGGCGCGGCATCGGCAAGCCGCCACGGTCACTCAAATATTCGGCGAGTGCCGCATCGATTGTCGGATAATGGTCGCAGATGTGGCTGCGCCAGTGCAAAATCCTGCCGTCCGGCGAAACCAGACCAAAGCGGGCGTTGGTGGCGCCAATATCGCCGACCAGCCGGGTTTCCTGCTCGATCCCGGCGCCCCCTCCCGCCTCACTCATGCGGGGCCGCCGCTCGCTTGCAAGGCGGCGATGAAACTCTCACGCCAATGAGCGATGTCGTTGTGTTGGATGGTCTTCATCATCGCCGTCCACCGCTCCTGACGCTCGCCGAGCGGCATGTCAAGCCCCTGGCGGATAGCTTCGGCCATGCCCTCGACATCGAACGGGTTCACCAGAACCGCCTCGCTCAATTCCTGCGCCGCGCCGGCAAAGCACGACAATACCAATACGCCCGGATCTTCGCGGGGCTGAGAGGCGATGTATTCTTTGGCAACGAGGTTCATGCCGTCACGCAGTGGCGTCACCAGCCCGATCCGCGCGGCGCGATAGAAGCCTGTCAGGATCTGGTGACCAAAACTCTTATTGATATAGCGCAGCGGCGTCCAGTCGAATTCACTGTATCGGCCATTGATGTTGCCGGCCGCAGCAGCGAGCGTGCGCCGGATCTCCTTGTACTCCGGAACTTCGGAGCGCGAAGGCGGCGCAATCTGCATGAAAATGATGCGGTTGCGGGTCTCCGGATAAGCTTCGAGCAACTTTCCGAAGGCGGAGAAGCGCGCCGGAAGACCTTTCGAGTAATCAAGCCGATCGACCCCGATCATCAATGTGCGGTTGCCGAGACTGCGCCGCAACCGCTGCATATGGCGGCTCGTTTCGGCTGCCGCGGCGTGACCCGAAACCGCTTCGGTGTCGATCCCGATCGGAAAGACCTGGGTCCGAACGATCCGCCCGAACGCGCGCAAGGCGCCGTTGCCGAGATCCTCGGCGCCCGCCCAGTGGATTAGATAATCGCAAAACCCTTGTGCATCCGATTTGGTCTGAAAGCCAACGAGGTCATAGGCGCACAAACCTTCGACCAGCTCGCGATGGTTCGGCAAGATGCGCAGCATCTCGGCTGGCGGAAACGGCGTATGCAGAAAAAAACCGAGCACCTGAGCTTGGTCGAGGCAGCGCAGCTCGCGACCCAGCGGTATTAAATGGTAGTCGTGGACCCAGACCAGATCGTGCGGCAACAATAACGGCGCCAGGGACTGAGCAAACCAGCGGTTCACTCGCAAATAGCCGGAAAAATCCTTGCGCGAATAGTCGACCAGTCCGGCACGAAAGTGAAACAATGGCCACAGCACGCGGTTGGCAAAACCGAGGTAATACTCGTCGAAATCGCGTTGTGACAAATCGAGGGTGGCGTAGGTCAGAGGTCCCGCGGCAATAAGCTCCGGCTCATTGCCGGGCGAGTCCTCCACTTTGCCGCTCCATCCGAACCAGATGCCTCCCGATTTCTCGAGCGCAGCGCGGATCGCGACCGCGAGACCTCCGGAGTCGTGCTTTCCGCTGTCAACCGCAACCCGGTTGGAAACAATAACCAGGCGTCTGTTGGTGTGAACCGCCCGCGGCGAGATCACCTCTCTTCCCGCCGGGTTGACCTCGTTTTCTGATGATTGCTGTTCGACGTGGAGTTCGCCGGCTCCCGTGATCGCGTGCCCCATCGTCATTGATCCCCCCGATTTTGCGTTTTCTGCGGAACATCCACGCGTGAGGAACGTTCCCCGGAAGCTCGACCCCTCCGGCGCGGGATCATCGGATCCAAGTCGGGAGCGCTTGTTCGGAATCGAGGTCACGACACTGATTGGGTGGGCGCACGATTGCGGTGATAACGCCAACGGTGACGGCGAGTCAAAAAAGCGTCGCTTGTGCGTTGCACAGAGCGTCCATTCGTATGCCCACCTCTAAATGCCTGATTTAAACGAATTAACCAATGACTCCAAACCTTTCGAAAAAGCGGTCTTGACATTCGAAGGCGACGCATTAAATTGTGCGGTGCGGTAATGATCGCCAGTTGTGATCTTACCGTACGTCTTCTAGGCGTTTCCTCCCTAAACTTGGGCCGAGCTCAGCTGCGGCCCATTTTTTTCGCCCACGTTTGGGAGAGACCATGGTGGGCAGAAGCGCCGATCTTGAGCGATCACCTGATCCGGTTCGAGATCGGGCAATTTCGATACTTCGCGGTAAACCGGGGTAAAATCCGGCCGGGTCGCCTCGAACAGCTGATCGAAACCGTCGATCACGAAATAGGTGTCCTGATATCGATCAATGTGATAGCGGGTGCGCATGACCCGGCGCAGATCGAAACCGAGCCGCTGGGGTCGCGGGTCCTCGAGGCAGTAGACCGATTCGCCGGCCGAGGACAAAATGCCCGATCCATAGATGCGCAACCCCTCGGCCGTCGCGATCAGCCCAAACTCGACCGTGTACCAGTAAAGCCGCGCCAAACGCTCAAGATGGCCGAGACCGAGCGCCTTCAGCCCACCTTGACCGTAGGCCTGCATGTAGTCGGCAAAGACCGGGTTCATCAGCAGCGGGACATGGCCGAAGATGTCGTGAAAGACGTCTGGCTCCTGCAGGTAGTCGAGCTGGTCGCGGCGCCGGATGAAGCAGGTTGAAGGGAAACGACGCCGTGCCAGAAAGTCAAAAAATACAGCATCGGGGACGAGCCCCGGCACCGCGACAATGCGCCAGCCGGTTGTGCGATCGAGGACCTCACTGAGCCGGCGAAAATCGGGGATGCCGCAAGCGGCCACACCGAGCGCGCCGAGCCCGTCCAGATATTCGTGGCAGGCGCGACCGGCCAACAGCCGTTCCTGGCGCTCGAATAACAGCCGCCAGATCGCGTGTTCCTCCTCGCCATACCCCTCCCAATTCTGCTCGATGGTAAAATCCGGGGCCATCGCGGGCCCAATCGCATTCATAAATCGCTCCGCACCCGTTCTGTTCTCTAAGTGAGATTGACCGGGCAGCGGATCAATCTCGTTTTTGCAGCGGGTTGCGTCGATTTGGATCGCGTTAGCCGTTTTCGATCAGGCAGGCCTCCACGGCGCGGGCCAGCTGGCGCACCAGTTCCGCCAGTTCTACGACGAGCCGCGCAAAACGCGGCCGGCGCCGGTAGTTGCGCTCATCCATGTAGAGTGCCCGGTTGATCTCGATCTGCAAGGCATGCCGCCGGCGCGGCGGGTCGCCATAATGCTCGGTCGTAAAGCCGCCGGCATAGGGTGTGTTGATCGCCACGGTAAAGCCGCGGGTGGCAAAAAATCGCCGTGCCGCTTCGAGGATTATCGGCGCGCAAGTGGTGCCATGGCAGTCGCCGAGGACAATGTCCGCCATACCGCCGCAGACTACACCGGCCGCGGACGGCATCGAATGGCAATCGACGAGCAGATAGCCGCCAAACAATGCCGCGGTTTCCTCGACAAGGCGGCGGAGCGCCTGGTGATACGGGTGATAGAGCCCGTCGATCCGGTGCCGTGCATCGGCAAAACGCAATTTGCCGGTGTAGATCTCCTCTCCGTTTGCCACGATGCGTGCGATGGTGCCGAGACCCATTCGCACCCGCGCCGAACCGGTGTTGACAAAGCCCGGCAACGCATCGGCGAACATCGCCGGATCGAGTTCATAGGCTTCGCGATTGACATCGAGATAGGCGCGCGGAAACCGCGCCGAGAGCAGCGGCGCGCCGAGACTGGGTGCCGCAGCAAACAATTCATCGACAAAGCTGTCTTCCGAGCGCCGCAAGGTCAGCGGGTCGAGACGCGAAGCAGCGATAAAATCGGCCGGATATTGCGCACCGCTATGTGGCGAGGCAAGGATCAGCGGCCGCCGCTCAACTGTCGGCCGTTGCAGCTCGTATATGCCGCACGCGATCTCGCCATCCATGACGAAACCTTAGTGTCCGGTCGCAAAACTGTCATCATCAGTAGCACCGCACATGCGCCCCGCGTGGTCGTTGGACGTCTACACGGCGCGAGCATGGTGCTCCCGCCACGCAACCCGCATGGAAAGGAAACAGATGAAGCGCCGCAAGCTCGGAGAATTGGAGGTTGCCGCAATCGGTCTCGGCTGTGCGACGATGACGCCATTTTATGGCGAGCCCGATCCTGCCGCCGCCATCGCCACATTGGAGCGCGCCGCCGAACTCGGCATCGACATGCTCGACACCTCCGATGCCTATGGTCAGGGACGCAACGAAGAGCTGATCGCTCGGGTGCTGAAAGGCCGGCGCGACAATTACGTGGTCGCGACCAAATTCGGGAATATGGGGCGCAATCCAGACGGATCAGCCGCCGGGGAGGGAAGACCGGGTTATGTGCGGCAAGCCTGCGAGAGCAGTCTCGCGCGGCTCGCGACCGACGTGATCGATCTATATTACATCCATCGCGTCGATCCTAAAGTGCCGATTGAAGAGACCATTGGTGCGATGAGCGATCTGGTCCACGCCGGCAAGGTTCGCTTCCTCGGTATCTCCGAAGCCGGGGTGGAGACGATCCGGCGCGCGCATGCCGTTCATCCGATCAGCGCGGTGCAGATCGAGTATTCGCTGTGGTCGCGCGATGTTGAGAGCATGGTCTTACCATTATGCCGAGAGCTCGGCATCGGCTTTGTCGCCTACAGCCCTCTCGGCCGCGGGTTTCTGACCGGCACAGTGGGCGCGCCTGACGACCTTGGCACCAATGATGCACGCCGCAACATGCCGCGTTTCACGGGCGAGAATTTGCGGCAGAACCTTGATCTCGTGGCCGAATTGCGGCGGCTCGCGAGGGCCGAGGGCTGTACCCCGGCACAGCTGGCAATTGCCTGGGTACTTTCGCGCGGCGATTACATCGTGCCGATTCCCGGAACCAGCCACCGTGAGCGGCTCGAAGAGAATGCCGCCGCGGCCGATTTGACCCTTTCCGCAACGACGTTGGCGGCGCTGGGCGAGATCTTTCGGCCGGATGCCGCAGCCGGTTCGCGCTATCCCGAGGCTTATGCCCGCACTCTCGGGATCTGAGACGGCAGCCCGGTCGATCTCGAATGTGGGCGATTCGCGAGCCTCAGCGGGCCGCGCCGGGTGATCTGCACGGATTGATGCGGCGCGTTGCGGAACTGATGCAATGAGCGTTCTGTCCTCAATCAGACTGTCGGCCATCCACACCGTTCGAGGGGACGAAGTCGTTATCGGGCGTTTCTTATCGCTTGATCGGAAGTGTGGCGCCGCCGCAAGATCGCGCTGCGCTAAAGCGAACAGGACATGAACAACGATGAAATGTATCGATCCGCGCGCCATCGGTGCCTTGGCAGTCGTGACCACCCTGGCGGCTTGCGTTGCACCGCCGCCCGGCCCGACCATCCCGGTTGCCCCAGGGCCGGGTAAGTCGTTCGATGCCTTTGCCGCCGACCAGAACTTCTGCGCACAATATGCCGCATCGCAAACCGCCCCCGCGGCTGCGGCGGCGAACAACGCGGCAGTCGGCACCGCGCTGTTCACCACCGCCCTCGGTGCGGCCATTGGCGGGGCGGCGGGCGGCGGGCGCGGCGCGGGGATCGGTGCTGCTTCCGGCGCGGGTCTCGGAACGTTGGTGGGAGGCAGTAATTCGGCCTACGCGCAGATGTCGCTGCAGCAGCAATACGACGTCATGTATGGCGAATGCATGATGGCGCATGGCAATCGCGTGCCGGGGTTTGCGCCGCCGCCGGGAGCGCCGCCTTATGCCGGGTCGGGGTACGGTGCGCCGTCCGGCTACGGGCCGCCGTCTGGTTACGGGCCGCCGCCCGGCTACGGCCCCCCGCCGGGTTACCCGCCGCCATACTGAGGGTGGCGCTGATCCGCAATCGCCGGCCCGTTTTTGCGAAATCAGTGCGGGCCGTTTTTACGGTTGTCGGTCAAGAAGATCTGAGCCAGCCCGCGGCGCCGCGCCATGGATCGGCCCCAGACAATCGCCTGCTCGTCGGAATCGAAGTGCCGGACCATCGGCTCCATCTTCACAGTGCCGCCGAGCTCGTCCCATTCTTCGGTGAGGCTCGCGCGCACACCGGTTGATGCTGCGTCGAGCATCAGCGTTAATTTCATTGCTGCCGTCTTTCGCGCTGTTCTTTCCCATCGCGGGCAACGCCGGATCAGGATAATCGTTGCCGGATCGCTATTCTATCGAGCCGGAGGAAGACATGCTGGATCTACGCATTCGCGGCCGCAAAGCGCTGGTCTGCGCCGCGAGCAAAGGGCTGGGGCGCGCCTGCGCCACCGCGCTCGCCCGCGCCGGGGTCGAGGTGACGATCACCGCACGCACCGCCGAGATCCTGGAGCAAACCGCCGCGGAGATCCGCGACGAGACCGGCGCCAAGGTGACCCCTGTTGCCGGCGACATCACCACCGAAGCCGGCCGCGCGTCCGCACTCGCCGCCTGCCCCGAACCCGACATCCTGATCAACAACGCCGGCGGGCCGCCGCATGGCGATTTTCGCGAGTGGTCGATCGAGGATTGGCAAAAGGCCGTCAACGCCAACATGCTGACCCCGATCATGCTGATCAAGGCAACGGTCGACGGCATGTGCGCCCGCAAATTCGGCCGCATCGTCAACATCACCTCGGGCTCGGTCAAATCGCCGATCCCCAATCTCGGCATGAGCAATGGCGCACGCGCCGGGCTGACCGGGTTTGTTGCCGGGCTCGCCCGCCAGGTCGCCCGGCACAACGTCACAATCAACAATTTATTGCCGGGTCCGTTTCTGACCGATCGGCTGCGCTCCGGCATCGAATTCGAGGCGCGGCGCCAGAACGTCTCGTTCGAGGAAATCCTCGCCCGGCGATCGCAGACAAACCCGACCGGGCGGGTCGGCAATCCCGAGGAATTCGGTGATGCCTGCGCCTTTTTGTGCGCGGCGTCGTCGGGCTTTATCGTCGGCCAGAATCTGCTGCTCGACGGCGGCGCCTTCAATTCGACGATGGGGTAAGCGGCTCCTGGGTCGTGCCTGCTGCCGCGGGCGGCGCGAGCCCGGCCTCTTCGCGCAGCCAATCACGGAACGCCCGCACCTTCGGGCGTTCGAGCGCACCGGGAGCGGTGACCAGGTAATACGAGAACTGGTCGGGCAGCGCCAACGAGAATAGCCGCATCAAGCGTCCGGCGGCAATGTCGGCGGCGGCGATCGTGCTGTATGCCAGCACCACGCCGTGGCCGGCGATCGCAGCATCGAGTGCCAGGCTCATATTGTTGAAGCTGAGCCCAGCCGCTGCCGGCACGTCCTTGACCCCGGCCGCCTTCAGCCACATCGGCCAGGTCGGCACCAGCGGATCGCGCTCCACCGCCTGATCGTGGATCAGCGCATGGTGGCGCAAATCGTCGGGCGTTTGTAACGGCGGCCCGGCTGCCAGCAATTGCGGGCTGCACGCCGGAAATACCTCATTGGTAAACAGCAATTCGACCTCGAGGCCCGGGTAATGGCCACTCCCATAGCGGATGGCGAGGTCGAAATCGCCTTTTGCGAGGTCGACGACATCATCGGTCGCCGAAATCCGCACATCGACCGCTGGGCAACGCGCTTGAAACCGGTGCAGCCGCAAGACCAGCCACTTTGCCGCAAACGACGGCGAGGCTGTCACCGTCAAGGTGCCGGTGTCGTTATGCGCGCGCAATCGACCGACAGCGGCACGAATGCCGGCAAACGCTTCCGAGAGCCCCGGCATCAGCACGCGTGCCGACGCGGTCAATTCAATCGATCGGTTGAGCCGGTGGAATAGCCGGACACCGAGATCCTCTTCCAGCGCATGGATCTGGTGACTGATCGCGGCCGGGGTCACGAACAGCTCTTCGGCCGCTTTCGAAAAACTCTTATGACGCGCCGCCGCTTCAAACGCGCGCAACGCCGACAGCGCCGGCAAGTGGTCGTTCATGGATGAGAAAACCTAAACCAGCGCTGAGAAACTCTCGTTTGCGGACAGGCGTATGAGTCTTCATCTAGTACATCATGAGATTGGTGGCAAGCGCTGTCGCACGCCACACCGGTTTAGAGGTACTCATATGACAGCAATCTGGCTCGAAGCCCCTTCAAAAGCCGTCCACAGTCGTGCCGCGCCACGGCGGGGCGGGGATGCGGGGCAGCGGATCCTTGCGCGGCTGCGCCAATGGCGATGGCGGGCGAGGGACCGCGCCGAGCTGGCGGCACTCGACGACCGCATGCTCGCCGATATCGGCATCAGCCGCGCCGAGGCCGAATTTCTGAGCCGTAAGCCGTTCTGGAGGGAATGAATGGACACAACAGAAAAGATGCGAAGGCCGACGATAAATGATTGGCCGGGGCGGGTCCCGGTGACGCCCGGCTCGCCTGCGGACCCGATCGCCGCCCGGCTCGAGGTGATTGTCAGCCGGTCGCGCCGGCGCCGCGTGCTGAGCCGGATCTGGGGTGCCTTCACCCAAGGGTTGGAGCGGCTGGTGCCGCCGGCGGCGCCGACGGAGGATACGGAGACGCCGCTCCGAATCAGGTTCCCTTTTTTCTAGGATCACGCGATCATCAACACGAGCGAGGAGGAGCAACCATGAGCATCGCCGAACTTCCGTATGTCGAGGGCGAGCTGAACTATCTGAAGCCGATGGCCAAGCGGCCGCGCTATTACGCCTATGAGACCAAACCCGGCGAGGTGCGCTCGAACATGACCGCCGACCCGCATGTCATGCACATCCACAACATGCGGCCGATCGTGTCGGAACTCGATCTCGACCGGCAAGGTTTTGCGCTGGTCGAGCAAAAGACTGCGATCAAGGATTTCTGGGACGATGACGAGGTTCGGCGGGTCTATTACCCGGAGGCCGAGCGTTTCATCGCCGGGCTCACCAATGCGAGCCGCGTCTTTATCTTTGACCACCTGCAGCGCCGCCGCGTGCCGGGTCAGAAGGACCGGTCTGCGGGTGGGCCGCGCCAGCCGGCAACCCGCGTCCATGTCGACCATACCGCGCGCTCCGGCCCGCAGCGGGTCCGCGACTTGTTACCCGACGAGGCCGAAGAATTGCTGAAAGGCCGGGTGCAGGTAATCAATCTGTGGCGCCCGATCCGCGGCCCGTTGCAGGACGCGCCGCTCGCGGTATGCGACGCCCGCACCGTCGATCCCGCCGATCTGGTGCCGTCGGACCTCGTCTATCGCGAGCGCGTCGGCGAAACTTATTCGGTGACGTATAACCCGGCGCACCAATGGTACTACGTACCGGAAATGCAGCGCGAAGAGGCGTTGTTGCTGAAGATCGCCGACACCAAGACCGACGGACGCGCGCGCTTTATGCCGCACACCGCATTCACCGACCCGACCACGCCGCCCGACGCTTTCCCGCGCGAAAGCATCGAATTGCGCACTCTCGTCTTCCACCCGAACTGAACGCCGCAAAACGTCTCGGCCCGGCGTACCCCGCCGGGCCAAGTAAATCGCTCTGGCCGCCGTCCTGCTGCCAGGCCCTCACTGTCATGACCTCGCTCGCCGCGCTTCGCGTATAACCGCTTCGACCAGGATCCCGGCAAAGCCGAACAGGAGCACTCCACCGGCGAAGTACGGTACCGCGGGCAATGCGCTGACAAGGCCAGCGACCACTCCGATAAGCAACAGGATCGCCAGAGTGAGCCTGATGTCGGCGACGAACATGCCGAAAAGTTCTTTGAAAACATCACCCATAACCGTCATTGCGCCACCTCCGCCAGCGGCCGCCGCAGCAACGATGCGGCGGCAAGTCCGACCGAAAGAAACAGCAGAGCAAAAGGCACGAGAGCGAGATCTTGGCCTGGCCAGGCAATGCCGAGCCCCTCTCCGGTCCAGAACACGCCAAAGGCCGACAACATAACGCCAACGCCAAACTTCAGCGCGTTTTCGGGCATCTTCGCGAGCGGCGTATGGATGGCGATGCCGAGGGCGAGGATGATCAGGCACGCCGCTGCCGCACCGAGCCCGGCAGGCCACAAAAGACCATGCCCGGCGCCGATTGCAATCACGATAAAGACGACCTCAAGCCCTTCGAGCAGCACCGCCTTGAACGCGGTCAGGCCGGCAATCCACGCGAGTGACGCGCGCCGGCCGCTGCCGGCCATCGTCAGTTGCGCTGTTTCGGAGGCGAAAATCGCCGCTTCGTCATGCAGCGGAATGATACCCGCAGCCCGCAGGATTGCCTTGCGCAGCCATCCCGCGCCAAAGAGCAGCAGCAGGACGCCGATAACCAACTGGAGCAGGTGAAGCGGAACGTGGGCGAGAAGCGGGCCGAGCACAGCAATCAGGACCGCCAGCACCGCGAGCGCCGTGCCGGCGCCGAGCGCCGCCGGCCGCCAGCCCTGCAGTGTTGCGGCCGCCAAGACAATGGTAAAGGCTTCGACGGCCTCGACCAGCGAGGCGAGGAAGGCGGAGCCGATAGCGGGGGCCGCTGCGCTCCAAGCCAGTGTTTCCATTTGCACTCCCTGATTATTGAAGATCGTAGCAAATACTACTACATCCATTGATAATGGTAGTATATACTACAGAGTCAAGGGGAACGCCGACGTGACGGAAGAGCCGACCTTCGACGACAGGATTGCGCAACGGTATGGGCAGATGAGCCCGGCCGAGCAGCGCGTTGCGCGCTTTTTTCAGGAACATCGCGCGGAGGTGTTGATCGCATCCGCGGCGGCGCTGGCCGCAAAGGCGGCGACCAGTGACGCGACGGTCGTGCGCGCTGTGAAGGCGCTCGGGTTTTCCGGTCTCGATGATCTGCGGCGAAGCCTCGCCGATGAGCTGCGCAGCTCGTTGTCGCCGGCCGAGCGGTTGACGCGCACTCTTGGCGAGGTCGGGGACAGCCTGTCCGCCGCATTCGAACTCACTTTGGACATCCACCTGCAATCCCTCGAAGGTTTGCGCCGCTCGATCACGCCCGAGCTGTTCGAGAAGGCGGTCGACGCCATTGTCGCGGCGCAGCGCGTCGTTGTTTTCGGCCTCGGACCGTCGGCCGCGATCGCAAATTACCTTGTCACGCAGCTGACCCGTTTCGGTCTCGACGCGACCAGTCTGACCAATACCGGCCTGCTGTTCGCCGACGATCTGCAGCGGCTGCGCGAGGGTGATCTTGTGATCATGCTGGCTTACGGGCGTATCTACGCCGAATTGGCAGCACTCCTCGACGACATCGACCGGCGCAGGCTGAGATCGCTCCTCGTAACCGACACTCTCGCCGCGACCCTGCGACCGCGGGTCGACCTCGTCCTTTCGGTCGCGCGCGGGCACGCTGATATGCTGAGCATGCACACCGCCACCCTCGGCTTTATCGAAGCGCTCCTGGTCGGGGTGGCGGCGAAACGACCGGACGAAACCCTTGCCAGCCTCAGAGCCTTAAACGAGACCCGCGAGAAGCTCGCCGGCCAGCCGATGAATCTGCGCGTCTGCAAGTAGCCAAGCCTTGTAGCCGTTATTGCACAAGCACCGCCGGCCAACTCCGTAAAAACGTTCGCTCGTGACACCTGTTTTTACCTGTTTTATCAGGTCAAGATCAGGCGTCCTCCCTGACTTCAACAATCCCGCACCCGCTCAACAGGAGGCCGCGAGAATACGATGTCATTATGGTAAATCCATGATGATCATTGCCGCACATCCGAAGCCGCAGCCGTTAAGAGACGCTTCAATCATCGCGTCGGCGTCACTCTCTGTGAAGTTGCTCACAGACGGGGCTGGCTTTGAGGTGTTAAGCTCGGCGCCGCATCGAAGAAGCTCAGAACAATGAAGATACGGTGGAAAGCTTAGAACAATGAAGATACGGTGGAAAATCGACTTGGCAATGTGTGGCGTATTCTTGGTTGGGCTCGGACTGGCCGGGGTCAGCGCTTATGAGATCCTCACCAGGAATGCCCTGGAAGACAGTCTTCAGAACGCACGGATAATGATTGAAGCCGCATCAGCCATCCGTTCCTACACAAACCAAAGAATAAAGCCATTGCTGGAACAGCAGATGAAGGTGGAATTTCTGCCTGTTTCCATTCCGTCGTTTGCCGCGCAGAGCAATCTAAAGTTAATACGGCAGAGATTACCGGAGTACACCTATCACGAGCCGACGCTAAACCCGACAAACGTCAGCGATCAGGCGGTTGATTGGGAGGCCGACATCATCAACAACTTTCGTGCCGACCCGAGCAAACGGGAAGCGGTGGTGACTCGGGACACAGCTGGAGGGCGTCTTTTAACGCTGGCGCGACCGCTCAAAGTCGCAAGCCAAGCCTGTCTCTCCTGCCATAGTACGCCGGAGAAGGCGCCGGCAACGATGGTCGCGCTTTACGGCCGGGAAAACGGCTTTGGGTGGAAGCTCGGTGAGATCGTCGGTGCCCAAGTCGTATCTATTCCCATGAGCGTGCCGCTGTCGCGGACGTACCAGGCATTATTTTGGTTTATGGCGGCTTTGGCCGGGACCTTTATCGCCATGATCATTATCGTTGACCTGCTGCTCCGTGCCCTCGTGATAAAGCCCATAAGCAAAATTTCGGGGATGGCGAACGATGTCAGTACGGGAAATCTGGACGTTCCGGAATATGTCCGCGATACTGACGACGAGATCGGGTCATTATCGAGATCTTTTAACCGGATGCGACGAAGCCTGCAAAATGCAATGAAACTGTTGAATGAACAAGGCTAAGATTGGCCAAACAGGGCACTGTATTGAAATAGCATGAAAGCCCTAACGATCGGACATATCATGCTATCGATACCGCTTGATCGTTCAGCTTCTTTGACGGAGGGCTGCCATTGCGCAGCCCTGAGACCATCGCCAGCACTCTAGTGCGGTCGGCGATCGAGTTGCTTGGGTGGGCTTCACATTTATTTACTTTTACACCGTGGCGATGGCGTTGGCGGGAGAGCCGACGGCGCCGGGCAGGCGCAAGGGCGGAGCGGTCAACAGAAAGCGCGAGCGGCCATTAGCGCGCAGCCAGTCGGCAAGCTCGGATAAATGCCAGATCTCGCCCAGATAGACGCCGAGCTTGAACAGGCAATGCGCGTGCAACGGCAATGACGCGCAATGATCTTCCTCGCAGGGCCGCGATGGCGAGGCCTCGACCGCACGGTTGTCGGAGATCAGCGCCACGACGCCCGATTTGGTGATCCAGTTGAGCAGCCGCTCGTCGCGCCCGTCGAGGGCCGCGCACGGATTTGCTTCAAGCACCGCCGGGTCGGGGTTCTTGTTCATGCCGAGGATCACGCGGTCGTAGCCGGTGCGAAAACAGACAAGGTCGCCCTCTTCGACCTCGACCTTATCGGCCTCCATGATCCGCATCAGCTCGTCATAGCTGACGAATTTGCCGCCGCGGCCGAAATGGGTTTCGAGGTCGATCATCACGCCGCGGCCTTGGATCGGGTGTGCCGCCATATTGTCGATCCCAAGCGCCATGGCGCCGACATGCTCGCCGGCTTCGACCGCTCCGCCGCCGCGGTAGTCCATTGGTCCCTTGATGTGCTCGCCGGCGCGATAGCCGTTGTAAAAGACGATCTCGGGTTCGCCATCGTCATCGGCATCAAAGAGTTGCCCGACATGAGCGAGGCTGTCCCACTGGGTCGAATATTGCAGCGTCATTTCGACAATATCATCGCAGATCACATCGACGAGGCGCGGGTCCTCGCGGCTCAAGGGATAGGCCATATAGGGCATGCCGTTACGCTGGTTTGCGATCAGCCGCGGCGGGCGGCGGCGCGGGTTGACCACGGTGCCGCCCGGATAGTCGAGCGGCAGGCTGAGGCAAAAGGTGCGGCCCTCGCGCACTTCAGCCATACCCTTCAACACTTTGTCCGCTGTCAGCAAGTTGAGCCGGCCCAACTGGTCGTCTGGGCCCCAATCGCCCCAGGTCGAGCCTGATGGGCGGCGTTTCCAGCGCGGATTTTGAACCATCGTTTGCATCTCCTCCACTCAGCCAGAATTTCCGTAACCGCACGTCCTCATCAGGGGCGGCAAGGACTTATGGATAGGGCGTGCGTGCTTCGAGACGCCGCCTATGGCGGCTCCTCAGCATGACGGAGCCTTAGAGGCGGTTTTCAGTGCGCCAGGCGAAGCTGGCGCGTTCCAGCCGGTGCAAGTCCGGCCCGGGTAGGATGGTAGCGCATCGCCCGGTAGCGAGTGTTGCGTCGGGGAAGGTGACGACCCCGGCGAAGCGTACACAGCAATC
>JAFAOB010000243.1 GCA_019238055.1 Alphaproteobacteria bacterium | reverse complement strand
GGCCAGCCACCATGGACCCAATTCGGCGGGGATACTGCGCCACTTCGCGCCATTCTGGTGCCGCCAGAAAATCGCCGAAATCGTCCGCCGCAACTCTTTGGGCGGCGTCTTTCCCCGTGGCCGGACCGCCTCAATCAGCGGTTCCCCATACCGCCCACGCCGCATCTGTGAAAACCTGATTGCCGTTTCCTTCCGTCATCCCCAGAAAATGGGAACAGTACTCAAGCTCTAACAGGCCTTAGTAGTGGGCGCAGGATCCTGTCTGGCACGCGTGCGGCAAAATGGCTACCGAGATAGATGCCGGGCAGTGAGCCAAGCAGCAGCGACACCAGTATCAGCTAATTGACCGAGCCCAGTAGCCAATGACCAATCCCCGCGACCAAGGTCAATGGCACGGCGTGAGCGATATCGGACCCGACCAGCCTGACGATCGGCGTTCCGGGATAGAGCAGGACCAGCGCGGTCATACCGATCGCACCGGCGCCAACCGATGACAGCGTGACCAGTACGCCAAGGATAAGGCCGGCGCCGATTGTGCAAATCGCCACGCGGTGCCGATCCGGCTCTGACCCGCGGATCAATATCAGCATCCGCAGCTGTCGGTGCGCCACAACGCAGATCGCGGTCGTGATCAGTGCACAGGCGAGCACAATCATGATCGCCGGCGGCGAGGCCCCGCCGCGGACCCCGAGCTCGTAGAGCACAATCAACGTTGCGATCGCTGCCGGAATGCTGCCGGTGGCCAGCCGGCGCGTCACCCCCCAATCGATCGTTCTGCGGCGGTGATGAACAAACGTGCCACCGGTCTTGGTGACCGCTGCGTAGAGGAGGTCGGTGCCGACCGCGGTGATCGGGTGGATCCCGAAAATCAGCACTAGAAGCGGGGTCATCAACGAGCCGCCGCCGACGCTGGTCATGCCCACCAGAGCGCCGACAACAAAGCCCGACAGGATGAAAGGGGCGATCCCTAAGAGCATCTCCAGACCATATAATTGCAGCTATTGATACCGAAACGACTAGAAAGACATCGCCGAGGCAGCGGCTGCAATCATGGACAAGAGCAAAACCTATGGTCCCCTGCACGGTCGACGGATTGCCCTGCCGGAGACCCGTGAGGCCGAGCGGCTGGCCCTGATGCTCCAGGAACAGGGCGCAGAAACGCTGAGCTGCCCCCTGGTGGCAATCGTCGATGTCGCGGATCCGGCGCCGGTGCACGCCTGGCTGCGCCGCTTTATCGATACACCCTGTGACGACCTGGTTCTGCTCACCGGCGAAGGCCTGCGCCGTCTTCACGGAGCAGCGCATCGCGCCGGATTCGAGCAGGCTTTCCGCGGCGCTCTTGCCAAGCCGCGCAAGATCACGCGCGGCCCCAAGCCGGTACGGGCATTGCGGGAGCTCGGACTTGTACCCGACCTGCGAGCTGAGGAGCCGACGACCGAGGGCATCATCAAGCTGCTGTCGCAGAATGGCCTCCACAATCGAAGAGTTGGCGTCCAGCTCTACCCAGGGGCTTCAACTCGGCTTATCGACTTTTTGCAGGGCGCCGGTGCGATACCGGATCCGGTCGTGCCTTACGCGTATGCATCGCAAGCCGACGACGAGGGGGTTGCCGCGCTGATCGACGAGATGGCCCGCGGACAGATTGATGTGATCGCCTTCACCAGCGCCCCGCAGGTCAAGCGGCTGTTCGATGTTGCCCGCGCCACGGGTCGGGAGAAGAAGTTGCCCGCCGCGTTGCAAAAGACGATTGTCGCCGCGATCGGCCCGGTCGTATCCGCCGAGCTCGCACGGCGCGATATCACTGCCGCGATCATACCGAGCGGCGCCTACTTCATGAAGCCGATGGTGTCCGCGATTGTCGCGGCCATATCGCACTGAGGGGATACGGCCTCTCAATCGGCCAGCCCATTCGCCGGGGTGGCGGCGGATGTCAACACCGCGCCGGTCACAGTGAAGACGACCGTCAGGTTGCCTTGGTCGATTGTCGCCGCCAGCTCCCGGCCAATATCGCCAGCTGAGGTTATGCGCCAGGCACCCTCACCATTCCCTGCAGCCAAAAAGACGGCTGATGTATGGGTTGCCGTAGCCCTCTGCCAGCACTGCGCCAGCTCTTGCAGATGCGCGATCCGCCGGATCGCCGGTGTTTGAGATCGAGCAGTCTGATGACACTCCAACCGTCGCGTCCGAACTGAACGCAGCGTTGAGCGGTTTTAGCCACCGCTTCCGGCTCGGCATAACCGTCGAGCGATAAGGCATTGACGACAATCGCTTCCAGCGAGCGGTCATAGATAATGACATTGCCAGTGGTCATGATTGCCCGATGCAGCATCGGGAGTTCGTCAGTTGGCGACATTTCGATCACCCAAATTTGCCCTGACTCAAGCTCCGGCAAATGGACGGGTTCATCACGCGCAGCGGTCGGGCCATTGGGGCGCTCCCGCATGACCGAAAGATCAAAGGGTGACATCGCTCGATGTGCGGGTCGTGCGACGCCCTCTTTTGTTGTCGGTTGCAAATCAATCACAGAAGCGGCGGTCATCGGCGGTGATCCTCTATTCAATTTTTTCTCGGGCTTTGCCCGGCTCGATGTGCCTGATGCCTCGCCCAATGAGCCGGTGATGACACGGGCTGGAGCCTGCCGTCGGGTTCGCGGGAGATAATCATTGAGCTGGCCGCCCCCGCCGCGGTCAGCCAATGCGACAGCAGTGAACGCCAGAGTGGCGATTGGCGGCGTCGTTTGACGGCCCCGCCGCGAGCGCCAGAGCCCTGGTCAACGATGATCACAATGCCACTGAGGGGGTCGACAAAGATGGCTTCCGAATTCCGATCCGGATTGGGGACGCGCTCGATGAGTTCATCATTAGCAATGGGTTTGGGGATGCGTATCAGCACGGTCGTCTCCGCGGTCAGGTTCCGAGCCGGCAAGAAGCGTGCCGAAATCAACGTCGGCATCCCGTAGCCGAACCAAGTGAATGGCGGCGAGAAGTCCCCGCGTGTTCAGCAGGCGTCGAACACCCAGCAACAACACCCGGCGGCACGATGACAAGACGACGCGAGCATCAGCGCCGGCGGTGTGGTTTGCGGTCGTGCATTACCGGTCATTCGTCATCACTCCTCGGAGTCATCCGCGCGGAGGCCCCGCTTTAGCTGCATTTTATCGAGCGCCCGCAAGCGGTTTCCAAATCGGCGCTGTACAAACTATCATATCAACTCATAATTTAAGTCAAACATTATCTATATAACAGATGTATTAGTGAAATGCTGATGAGCCTGCGCGTTATGGACGATCACAAGGCAGAGCCGGACCAAGAGCGATTCACGACCGCAGCGGACGACATGGTCGAGGCGGCCTTTTCCCGTCTCGACGAACTGCGACACCGGTATTCAGCTGTGACAACCGAGATGTTGCTGCGCGCGCTGATCCAGCACGAGTGGGATTGCCGCAGAATTGGGGGCCAGGCAGCTACTGGTATTGATGGAGATGGATCGTTGGCTGGCTGGAATTTCTGTCCGAAGCCGGAACCGAGCGTGCCGTTGTAGACGGCACAGCGGACCTGTAGCAGGAGATCGGCCCCGCGTCGCGACCAGCGCATCTGTTGCGATTTGTTCATCCGGCGGTTGACCAAGAAGTTCGCTGTGCCTTTGGTAATCGACGTTCCGACCCGCTCACCGGCATGGTATCGTTTGGCATAGTTGACCAGCCCCGCGACATCCTTGTGATCCGGTGTCGACGGCCGGTTCTGCAGCCTGTCGGTGCGCTCGCTCATCTCCCTCCTCCTGACGGTGCGCCGGCGGGCCGCCCCGCCGGATCCGTGCTTGGCGACCGGGATTTTACTATTCGGGACAACGACCGAATGTCAGACGTACGGCCGCGCTGGAATCGCCCTGCTCGGTCGCCGGTTCCTGCTTGCGGCATGATCATCGAAATTGGCCAAGAGCCCAATCTGCTTCGAAATTTGTGCCAGCTTGCGGTGACCGATATCGCAGCCAAAACCGATAATGCCGGCAAAGAGAACCTTTTTCGACGGCTTGGTGCGCTGGTTCTTGATTTGCCAATGCTCAAACTCGTCGAGAAAATTCGTGGCCTGATCCACGGTCGCGAGCATCTCAAGCATGGAAATATATTTCCGCTCCGGGAAGAATTCCGCGAGCGACAAGCATTCCACTTCATCCTGCTTTGGCGTGCTGACATGGAAAGTACCGTCGGGACGTTGCGTTAGATGCGGGTTTTTACCTGACAGAAGGTTCTTGTTGGTTTGCTCGTAACGGGCATCAAGCTCCTGGTCGAGCGCGTTCAGCCGCCGCTCTGACCGAATGCCGTAGAGATAACCGACTAGCAGCATGCGGATGACCAGCTCGGGATCGAGGGATGGCCGTCCCATGGCCCGCGCACTCAACCTGCGACGAGCGCGCTATTGCGGGCTGGCTAAGACACACCTGCAGAACGTGGCAACAGCTGTGGCGATCGACATTGACCGCCTTGCGGCATGGTTCGCCGGTCGCCCACTTGCCCCCACACGCATCTCGCGCTTCGCTGCGCTTGCTGCGTAGTGAACGACTTCGCCAACAGTGTCCCGTCGTATTTGATTTCATGCAGCCAGCCGTCGCCTTCGGGCGCCGCGGCGGCCAGTGAGTGAGCTGCGGCGGAATCCATTGCGGCAGGTTGGCGGCTTCGGTGCGCCGTCGGCGCGCTACGCTGCGCGCCATCGCGGCGGCATAGAAGGATTACCCGGCCGGCGCATGCGCCTCCTCGAGGTGATCGATTTCGCCGACATGCTTGGCCGCATGGGCGAGCTCGAAGCTGATGCCCTTGCAGTGCCGGCAGGTCGGAAACCGGCGCCCTTTGATGACCGTCACTTCGTGCGGCATGTCGGCATGCGCGGGATCGTGGGTGATGGTGTAGATGGAGTCAGCGTACGATTTGTTCAAAATCATACGCTGACGGTATTTCGGTATTTCTCTTGGCGATGCCTTTTCGGACAGGTGCTGAAAGAGGATATTTGAAAGGTGATTTACCAGCATTCGCTGCTTCGCGCGCGATGATTGCACAAACGACGTATTTGAAGGCCTCTGATTTCATTTCGTTTCCTGATTAGCGTACGATTTTGAACAAATCGTCCAATGACCCCTAGTACGGGCCGCTGTTCAACTGTCTCGCTGCAACTGGCGATGTCGGCTGCCCTCACGTTTGCGGCGATAGGATTGGAAAGCCAACCTGTAGCACTACTCGATGAGTTAGTGTTCCGCTTCAACTCGCCGCACATGCTGCCTTTGACACCGTGCTCGGCATCGGCACCCGGACCGCTCCGGCTCCCTAGTGGGTCATCTGGCACGAGTTTCGGTATAATGC
>JAFAOB010000242.1 GCA_019238055.1 Alphaproteobacteria bacterium | reverse complement strand
ACCTCGTCGAGAACCTCTGGGCACGGCTGAAAGAATGGCGCGCCGTTGCCACCCGCTACGAAAAGACCGCGCGTTCCTTCCTTGGGGTCCTCTGCCTTGCTGCGACGACCGATTGGCTCAAGTAATCAAGATCTAACAGGCCTTAACCCTGCCGCTCTTTATTTTTACCTTCGAAAAATACAAACCGAGCGGCGGTCTGGTTTTGCCGCGTTTGTTTCAGCTGCGTTCGGTTCGCTCGAAATCGGTGCGTTCGGTGACCGGCAAGCCGTGGAGATAGCGGCGCAGGCAGTCGAGACCGAGCTCGATCGCACCGAGCCGAACCCAGTCGCGGCCGCCATAGATGCGCGAGCGGCGCGATTGGGTCCGCTCGCCATCGGTGATCGCGAGATGGATGCTGCCGCCGAAATCGATGCGGTCGGGGCCGTCATCGACCTCGATCAGCACCGCCAGTGCATGACTGGCGCCGGTCTCCTGGCGGACTGCGCACGCCACCGCCTCGGCTGTTTCGCGGCTGATCTCGCCGGCAATCAGCGCGCCGTCGAGGCCGAGGGCGGCGGCGATCTCGGCCGGGTCGCGGGCCACCAGGCCGCGGCGAAAAATCTTCTCGGCACCGGGCAGCGGCGCAATCCGGGCGGCAATCTGACCCCCGGTATAGGTTTCGACGACCGACAGAGAGCCGCCCTGCGCGGCAAGCGCCGCCATGACCACGCCCTCCAGTGACTGATCGTCCTCGGCAAGAATAAAATTGCCAAGTCGCCGGCGTACCTCAGCTACGACCGGGGCCAATTTGCGATCGATGTCGTCGCGGTCGGCACCACGCACCGTCAATTTGGTCTCGATTTGCGGGTAATGGCTGCGAAAGCCGAGTTTTACATTGCCATCCGGCACCAGATCCTCGACCCCGGCCAGTATCTGATCGACATGCGATTCGCCGAGCCCGTAGGTATGAAACCGCTTTAGATAAATGACGCCCGGTGCGCCGGCGCGCGCCAAGAGTCGCGGGATGATCTGCTCTTCGAGCATCCGAAACAGTTCGCGTGGCACGCCGGGGGTGAAGAAAAACCGCGCCTTGCCGATATCGAGCGCAAACCCGCAGGCGGTGCCAACCGGATTGTCGAGCATTTCGGAGCCGACCGGCAGCATGGCTTGCTTTCGATTGTTCTCAGACATGACCCGGTTGCGCCGCCGGAAGAAATCTTCCATGCGGGCGAGCCATTCCTTGCTGAGAACGAGGTCGACGCCGGCGGCACGCGCCGCAATCTCTTGCGATAGATCATCGATCGTCGGACCGAGCCCGCCATTGACGATGACGGCATCGGCGCGCTCGCCGGCCATGCGGAACGCCGCCAGCAATTCCTCGCGGTCGTCTCCAACAATCGTTCCCCACGACACCGATAGCCCGAAATCCTCGAGCTTCTGGCTCATATAGCTGAAATTGGTATTGACGATCTTGCCAGTCAGAACTTCGTCGCCGGTACAGATGATCTCGATGCGCATTGGCAGCCCTCGTGGTTTTAGCCAAGGGCGCGTCCGTTGTGCGCCCGGCCGTCTATTGCTGGTGATCGATCAGCGTGCGGCGGTATCCGGCAGGGCAGCGTCGAGAAACCGCAACACCTTGGGCCCGACATAAGCGCCAAAGCTGCCGGGCTCCTCGATCGGGTCCGCGCTCCAAAAATGGCCCGCTCCCGGGACGACAATGGTGCGCGCGAAAAAGCCAGCCTGCTTGAGTGCCGTCAGAAATCTCTCGGACTGGGTCACCGGGTCAACGATGTCGTCCTCCCGGCCATAAATAAGCAAAAAACGCGTGCTGTTTTTGTCCACCGTCGCATAACTTAGCGGCGAGGCCTCAAAAAAGGCTTTTCGATTAGCGGTCAGCGGACAGCCGAGAAATTTCTCGGTGATCTGATCGCGCGGCCGAGCGACGAGATCGTGCTCCCATTGCGCGGCCATGTCATAGACGCCGTAGATGCCGATGACTGCTTTCACGTCGGCCCGTACCGAGGCATAACGGTCGCTCTGATATTCAGCCGTGAACAGCATTTCGTCGCCCGCCAGCGCGACGAGCGCGGCCAAATGCGCGCCTGCGGAATCACCGATCAGCGCTATCCGCTCCGGATCGAGACCGAGTTCAACGGCCCTGGCGCGCACAAACTGCACCGCCGCCTTGCAATCGTAAACGGCACCGGGCCAGGTCTTTACGCCCGGCCGCATCAGCCGGTATTCGATGGCAAAGACTGCGTAGCCGTTCTTGGCAAGATAGTTGCCCCAATGCCGATAGAATTTGCGGTCACCGAGCTGCCAACCGCCGCCATGCACACCGACCAATACCGGCGCATTGCCGACCCCTTCGGGAAGATAGAGGTCGCCGAGCAATTTCACGCCGTCGTGCTCGGCGAAGACGATGTCCAATTCGGTCGCAACATTATGCTGTTTGCCCATTCTCATCCCCTGCCAGTCTCATCCTCTGATTGTGCGGCGGCCGCGATGCGTTTTGCCGGCCGGCGGGATAGGACAGAGTCCGCGATTGCTGCCGCAGCCGCAGAGATTGCGCAAGGGCTGCCTCAGGAACCCCTGGCACCCTCAGCCCGGGTGATTGCATCGATCACCCCCGGGCGGTGGCCGTCTTGCGCCCAGCTCAACGCGTCGCGCCCGGTGTAGTCGGTCTTGGTCGGGCTCGCCCCCTTGACGAGCAGGGCGCGCACCAATTCAAGGTTGCCGTGGCTTGCGGCGATCATCAGCGGCGTCAAGCCGTTCTTGTTCTGCGGATCGACCTCGGCACCCGCATCCAGCAGAAGCTTTCCAGCTTCGGTCTGGTTTTGCTCCGCCGCGAGGTGCAATGGCGTGTCGCCGAGCGGGTCCACCGGATCGAGCTTGGCGTTCGCCTTGATCAGGACCGCGATAATCTGCAGGTTGCCGTTCATCGCCGCATAATGCATTGCGGTCCGCGACGCGTCATCGACCTGATTTGGATTGCCGTTACCGCCGCCGATAAGGCTTCTGACCGTCTCCGCATCATTTTTAGCGGCGGCGCGTGCGACATTGTCGTAATAGGCGCTGAACGGGTTGAGGTTGAGCTGAGCATGCGCACCGGAACCGCAAACGACAACAGCAACCGCCGCGAGCACGAAGATCATTGTCCAACGCATGCTCATGACGCCTCCCCTGGCTTGGATGATTGTTGCGGATGGGTTAACCATTCGAGTGCCGCCTCGACGCTCTCTACGACATCGCCCGGCTCCGGCGGCGGGCGCCTGAGCATGACCACCGGCAGACTGAACTCGCGGGCTGCGATCAATTTGGCTTCGGTCGCAGCACCGCCGCTTGCCTTGCATACAAGGACATTGATTGCGTGGCGTGCGATCAGGTGCCGCTCGCCAATCAGCGTAAAGGGCCCTCGGCCGACGACGACCTGGCAAAAGCGCAAGGGCAGAGGCCGCCGCGGCGGATCGACGAGCCGCACGAGAAAGCGCACCCCGGTTACCGCAGAGAAGCATGCGATCTCGCTGGCGCCAATCGTGAGCCAGGCACGCCGCCCAATACGGGAAACGATCCCGGCCGCTGCCGCCATATCGTCGACCTCGATCCAACGATCGAGCGGATGCTGGTGCCAGGGCGGCCGCCGCAATGTCAACCGCAGAACCCCCGCCATCTCGCAGGCTTGACGTGCTTCGGCCGAGATCCGCGCTGCGAACGGGTGCGTCGCATCGATCAGCCGATCAATACCGTGTGTCGCGAGGTAGGCCGCGAGCCCTGCCGCACTACCATATCCCCCGATGCGAACCTGGCCTGGAATGGGACCGGGCCGTTCGGTGCGGCCAGCCAGCGAGGTCGTGACGGAGATGTCGTCGCCAAAGCGTGTCAGCGCCGCGCGCGCCAGCGCTGTCGCCTCGGCAGTGCCCCCGAGGATCAGCAGCTGCTTCACCATCAGCCGCCGACCCGCGCGATGAAGCTGCCGTGACGATCGACGACCGCCACCTCGATTGCAGTCTTGCCGCCAAGAGTGGCCAGCGCCACTTCGCGCGCCCGCCGGGCAACATCATCGGCCAAGGCTGGGCGCCAGTCACCCGCGATTGTCAGGACTTCCCCCGCGCCTTGTGCTTGGGCCGCCGCCTCTACCGTGTTCGGATCGGCACCGAGCGCGGCGAGCCGCTGCGCCAGCACTGTGGAATCGACCGCGGCCCGTGCCGAATGCAAGTCGAGATGCCCGTCAGCGAGCTTTGTCAGCTTGGCAAAGCCGCCAGCGATCGTCAGCCGATCGATCGGGTGAGTGCGCAGATATTTCAGCACGCCACCGACAAAGTCTCCCATATCGATCAAGGCATGATCAGGAAGCGCGTAAAGCTGCTGCACCGCCCTTTCTGAGGTCGAACCCGTCGCTGCTGCGATGTGATCGAGCCCGGCGGCGCGTGCCACGTCGATCCCCCGCTGGATCGAATGGATCCAGGATGAACAGGAATACGGGATCACGATCCCGGTCGTCCCCAGGATCGATAGGCCACCAATAATGCCGAGCCTGGCATTCATGGTCTTCTCGGCAAGCCGCTCGCCACCCGGGATCGAGATCGTAACCGTCACATCGGGCAAGGATGCACCATACTCGTCGGCCTCATCCGTCAGCGCATCACGGATCATCGCCCTTGGTCCCGGATTGATCGCCGGCTCGCCAACTGCGAGTGCCAATCCGGCGCGAGTGACGGTGCCGACACCTTTACCGGCCGCGAAGCCGATGCCCGAGCCAAGTGGCGCCGGCGCAACCTCGGCGATGACGAGGGCGCCGTGGGTTATATCGGGATCGTCACCGGCATCCTTGAGGATGCCGGCGCGGGCACTGGCTTCGCACCGCTCGGCGAGCACCAGCTGAAAGCGAGCGAGACCGCCGCGCGGCAGGCGGATCGACACCGGATCGGGGAATTGGCCCGATAGCAGTGCCGCAAACGCGGCGCGCGCAGCCGCCGCAGCACAGGCGCCGGTGGTCCAACCACGCCGCAAACTCGTCGTAGATTCCCTGGGCATCGGCTTATCTTAGAGCAAGACCGATGGCGTGGCCCAATGCCCCAATACCCTGGCCTGAATGATCGAACCCAGCACCTCTGTCATCAGCTTTCGCGGGCGCTGATCGTGCAATGTATTGAGCGAGGGGGCCGATTTGGGTCATCGCCAAGGCCATCATCTGCGGCACGTTGCAGAAAATCGCAGATCGAGAGCCTTGAGCGTTCTCACGGTTGGGTCTGAAGCAAGCTTCTCAGCACCCTCATCCGCCACGACTGAGCCTCTATCGCAGAACTGACAAGGTAGCCAGAAAAGGGCCGCCAGCAAGACGCATTCTTGACATAGAATGGGGCGTATCTTTGACGGCCATGGACGATCCTCTTCCCAACTCACATTAACCTTAGAGGCGGTTTTCAGAATTCCCGAGCGAGCCTGCCTGCAACCAGGAATATGCAGGCCGCCTGGAGCAGCGACTGAATGACAAACCCGAGCCGGTCGTAGCGCAGCGCCAAGCGC
>JAFAOB010000272.1 GCA_019238055.1 Alphaproteobacteria bacterium | reverse complement strand
GCTCGGGCCAAGGCCACGCGTTTCTGCATGCCTCCCGAAAGTTCAGCCGGCCGCAACTCGCCGATCTCGGGACCGAGCCCGACCGCCCTCAGCCTCTCGAGTGCGATTTCTTTTGCTCTCTGCCGCTCCATGCCGCGACCTTGGATCAACCCAAACGCGACATTCTCCCACACTCGCAACGAGTCGAACAGAGCGCTGCCCTGAAACAGGACACCGCATTTCTGCAAGAGGCGTTCGCGCATCTTGCGCCGAAGTCGGACCGTCTCAACGCCATCGATCCGAATCGATCCGGCATCCGGCCGCAGCAAACCGAGAATGCATTTGATCAGCACCGATTTGCCAGTGCCAGACCCGCCGATCACCACCAGGCTTTCACCGGCCATGCAGCCGATATCCAGCCCGTCGAGCACGCGGTTGCGGCCGAACGATTTGTACAGCCCGCGTACCGCGATCTTTGGGACAGTTTCGCTGATCTTTGGGGCAGCTTCGCTACTGGGCAAGCTCATCGTGCGAATAACGCCTGGGTGATGCCGTAATCGAGCACCAGGATCAGGATCGAGGCGGAGACGACCGAATAGGTCGTCGCTTGGCCTACTCCTTGCGCGCCGCCGCTTGAGTAATAGCCGTGATAGCAGCCCATCAACGTAACGACAAAGCCAAAGACGGCGGCTTTGACGAGGCCCGAGACCACATCGCTCGTTTCGAGATATTGTTTGGTGCTGATCAGATAAGCCTCGGGATTAAAGCCGAATTTGTAGACGCCGACGAGATACCCGCCAAAGACTCCGATAATATCAGCTACAAGTACTAAAAACGGCAGAGTGATCAGCCCGGCCAACAGCCGCGGCAGCACGAGATAGCGCAACGGGTCGGTCGACAAGGTTGTCAGCGCGTCGATCTGATCGGTAACTCGCATCGTCCCGATCTCGGCTGCCATGGCCGCACCAACCCGGCCCGCGACCATCAGCCCGGCAATGACGGGGCCAAGCTCACGAGTGACGGACAACACCACCACTGTGGCAATGGCACTCTCGGCGGAAAAGCGGCTGAACCCAGTATAGGATTGCAGCGCCAGCACCATGCCGGTGAAAATCGCCGTCAAGCCGACGACCGGTAGCGAAAAATACCCGATATCCAGCATCTGTCGCAGGATCACGCGTAGATAGAAAGGTGGCGACAACCCTGTTGCCAGCGCTGTTACGGCGAAGATTACAATCCGCCCTGTCGCTACTAAGAAGCTAAGGGTAGCGGCGCCGATCGATGCGAGAGCTCTAAACATTCTTGGGACGAACTCGCCGTGCCGTGATAAATGCGATGGTAACGCCCACCAAGTGCCGTGAGGACCTCGTACCCTATGGTCCCAGCGTCGGCCGCCGCAGCATCAACGCCGTAATCACGACCAAGTAGCTCGATAAAATTGCCCGGCCGCGCGATCGAGGGATCGACACCAGAAACGTCGAATACCGCAAGATCCATCGATATCCGGCCAATCAGCGGGACGCGGACGCCACCGATTCGGCCCCACCCACGGTGACTGAGCGAGCGCATCAAACCATCCGCGTAGCCGACCGCAACCGTCGCCAGCCGCCCCGCCACTGCCATTATATGCATGGCACCGTAGCCCACCGGCTGACCGGGGTCAACCTCACGGATTTGCACGATTCTTGCCCTGAGGCGAACAATCTGGCGCATCGGGTTTGGGCGGCGCGGCTGCGGGTTGACGCCATAGAGTGCGGCACCCGGGCGGACCATGTCGAAATGGTAGTCAGCTCCCAGAAAGATCCCGGACGAAGCCGCAAGGCTCGCCGGGACATTCCCGAGGCGCTGTCGCAGCAGGACAAAACGCGCATGTTGATCCCGGTTTAACGGATGGTGAGCGTCATCAGCGCAGGCAAGATGGCTCATCACCAGCTGCCAATGGATCATGCCGGTTTGGCACAAATCATCGGCGCAGCGTTCGAATTCGCGTTCGGTCAAGCCGAGGCGGGCCAATCCGGTATCGATATGCAGGATCGCCGGCAGGCGGCCGCGCGAGGCGGCAACCGATTGCCACTCCGCGATCTGTCCCGGGTCGTTGAGGACAGGGACAAGC
>JAFAOB010000379.1 GCA_019238055.1 Alphaproteobacteria bacterium | reverse complement strand
GATGCGGCTTGCCTCCTTCGCATCGAAAGTGCGCGGGCCCGATTGGCGTCGGTGGTTGACGACGCGCGAGGTAGCACTGGCGGCGACCGAAGGCAGCGCCAAGTCACTCGGCTTTGGCGGCTGGATCGGCCGGATCGCTCCGGGCTATAAGGCTGATATCGTGATGCTCGACCTCGACCACCCGAACTGGCTGCCGTTGAATGACCCGGTGAACCAGCTCGTCCACAGCGAAGACGGCACGGCGGTCGCCAGCGTCATGATCGGCGGCCGTATGGTTGTCGACAATCATCGGGTCCTGACTGTCGATGTCGCCCGGCTCGGTCAGCGCATCGCGGCGGCGCGCGAACGCCTTGCCGCCGCCAATGCCGACTATCGCCGGCTTTACGAGGCACTGGAGCCGATCGTCGGCAGCCATTGCCCCGGGATGGCCCGCCTGCCGTATCACATCCACCGCTACGGCGCGCCGCTAGATTAGCTCGTGCGGCGCGCAGCGCCATAGCGGCTATTGCGACCGCGATTTCGCGGGATGGGGAATGCCGGAAAGCTTTTGGGCCATAAAAGGTGCGGTTGTATCGCTTATGTTGCCGCACGAAAACGGCTATATCTCCTCGCGAATTGCCGGGGGCCGGGGCGTGATCGCCACGCCGGCGCAGTGCTGTCGAGAACCGGAGAGAAGAATGCTGACCATCCTCGATATGAATGCCGAGTTCGCCAAGCTCAAAATGTTGCGCGGGCGCACACCGGAAACGCCCGAGGCCGACCGCCAGGGTGCCTTCGCGCGGCTCGCGCCGTATCGCGACAGCGCCATCAACGCTGCCAAATTTTCCGGCGAGGGCCCATGGGAGCGCCATGTCAATGGCGACGAGATTGTGCAGGTCGTCGATGGAGCAGCGACTTTGCACGTCATGTTTGACGACGGCCCGCAATCTTACGCGCTGAAGCCGGGGATGGTTATCATCGTGCCGCAAGGCAAGTGGCACCGCTTTGAAGCGCCGGATGGAGTTGCTTTGATGACCACCACACCGCAACCGACCCAGCATCTGACCTTCAGGATCGACGACCCGCGGACGCTTGATTGAGGAGCTTGGCGTATTTGCTGCGCACGCCGCAGGCGTTAATGCCGGGGCAGGCGAACAAATCCGATTGCCCCGTCGCGAGGGGCTCTCCAAGCGCGAACAGTGTGGAAAAGCTGCAAGCCAAAAGCAACATGAGATTATGGCCTGGTCTGATTTGGCGGGAACTGGCGCCGCAATCGAGTGTTGCTCGACACGTCGGTCGTTCTCTTACAGCGGTTGCGCGATCGAGGAGTTCTTAATGCGAACCGTGAAATATCGCTTATTCGAGCCGCGCTTGGCGCCGCGCCGTACCAAAATCGAAGTGCCGGGCTGGGCCGGCAATCGCGAGCCGCGGCGCGACGGTTCGCACGAACAGGCGTGGCATTGCATGCCCTTCAATGAAGGCGCGCAATACGGCATCGAGCTGTTTTATCCGTTTGATAATGAGTTGCATGTGACAAAGCGCAACGGCGCCGTGGTGCTCGAAGGCGATTGGGGCCCTGACCCGATGACCGGCATCAACTGGCCACCGTTCCGCACGTTTGGCGAGGGATATTACACTTATCAGCTGTTGCTCGACCTCAAGGTCGATGACGACATGGCGGTGCGTACCGAGCCGCATCCCCGTTTTTACACGTCCGCCGAAGACGATGTGCCGCTCGCGGTGCCCGCATTATTGCGTACCAGCTGGTGGCCGATGATCTCATTTGTCGTGTTTAAGGCGCCGCCCGAGGGCCGCAGGCATATCTTCCGGCAGGGTGAGCCGTTTGTGCAGATCCTGTTTCTGCCGGCGGACCCTCAGTTCGAGCTGGTGCCGATGAATGAAGAGGAGGCGGCCGAGCGCGAAATGCGCTACCGCCGCATCCACGCCAGCCGCGACACATTGGGCAAAGACTCGACCTGGACTTCTTCGACCAACACCGTATTCGACGGCACCTACCGCTTTATCCTGGGCGCGGCGCGCGCCAAGGCTCGCTCGGGCCCGTAAAGCCCGCTCTGACCGGTGTCACCGGAAGCGTCGTGTGAGCCTTGCTACGAAGCTACCCCGGCCGCGGAGCTCTACATCTCGTATTGCGGCGCCGGCCGGGGTCTATTTCAGAATATCGAATACCGCGAATACCGCCGCTTAGCGGGTCGGCACGACGACACCGCCAACTCCCGGGATGCGGATGAATGCGCTGTTGTGATGATGATGGTGATCGTGCCTGCTGTAATAATTATGGTGATGGTGGTGGTAGTAAGGGGGCGGCGGATAGGGGTAATAATTTGAATTGGGATAATAACCATAATACTGTGCGAGCTTGAGATTTTGCGCGCGCGCGGCGTTGTCAGCTTCTAGCGCCGCGACGGGGTCGGGGATCGGCGCCAGCAAATCGGCATAGGAGGAGGCTTGTAATGCCTCCGAGGGAGTGGCGCCAGGTTCAGGCGCCGCTTGCGTACTGCTGATGGTTGCCAGCCCGGCGACGGCCCCCAGCAACCCGGCGATCTTTTTGTCCATACGTCCTCCAACTATTCACAACGCGAGAAACTCAGTCTGGTTGCGTTTCTGTCATCTATGAACAAAACACAAGCGGGAATTTCCGATTCCGAGAAAGCGAAACGACAGCTGAGGTTAACCATCATTTTGCCCTGAGGTAGTAAACCGCCGATTCGTTCCAACCCGGCTCCACCCCGCTATTGCTCACTTAAAATAACGGGCAGAATTTTCTTGTCTTCCAACGGATTCGAAATTTTTATTGGTCCGCCTGAAATTCGCCAGCAAACGCGAAGCGCGACGACAATAGCGCGGCAGGTCCGCTTGCGGCTGGAGCGAAAGCCTTGGCGGCTAGGCCCAATACCGCCGGCGAGCAGATGCTAGAACAGGCAGGCGCGAATCACCGATGGTTGATGACCACACCGCCCAAGCCAGTAAAGGTCCTCTAGCGGTAGTCATAACGATTGTGATGATGATAATTCCGCGAATAGTGATGGCGGTGGTTATGATGGTGATGGTGTGCCGCAGCCATCTGGAAATCTGCGGCTGGCTCCGCTGCCGGCTTTTGTGCCCGCGCGGCATCATCTGCTTTTAGCAACGCGATCGGGTGCGCGATTGGCGTCAGCAGGTCGGCATAAGAAGAGGCCTGCAACGCATCCGGGACAGCGGCAGGATTGATAGCCGCCTGCGCGGTGCCGAGGGTTGCCAGCCCTGCAATCGCACCGAGCAACCCGGCGATTTTTTTGTCCATCGGTTCCTCCGAACTTGCCGACGCCAGCGCATTCGGCTGCCGGCGCGAAGTCATAATCTCCCAACACGGGCTGCAAATTCGGAGTTCCGACAAGGAGTTACTTCCAGGTCTGGAGATCGGACCCGCCCGGGCACCCTCGGCATCTTTCCTGACAATTTCAGAGGTCCAATCGGCTCGCCACAGCTCGCACCAAAAGTCGTTCGGGAGCGCTCACGCTCGGGGGCGTCGTTAATCGAGACAACCGCCCTGATATTCAAACAAATAGCGGCACCACCATTCGGCCTCTAATATCGGGTTTACGGCATGTGCAAGGTTGCGTCGTTGCGTCGCTCAAAGGCCCGATCACGGCGGATGACGTGCTGCAATGAAATCGAGGAGGAAGGGCATGCGTTTCGGGGTTTTCGACCATCTGGACGACAGCGGGCAGCCGCTCAAGCAGCATTTCGAGGAGCGGCTGCAATTGATCGAGGCCTACGACCGCGCCGGCTTTTACGGCTATCATCTAGCCGAGCATCACAACACGCCGCTCGGCTATGCCCCGTCGCCCGGCGTCTTCCTCGCCGCTGTGGCGCAACGGACGCGGCAGCTGCGCTTCGGCCCAATGGTGTATTTGTTGCCGCTCTATCACCCGTTGCGGCTGATCGATGAAATCTGCATGCTCGACCAAATGAGCGGGGGGCGGTTTCTATACGGGGTCGGTCGCGGCATCTCGCCAGTCGAGGTCGGTTTTTACGGCATCGATTTCAGCACCGGCGCCAAGCAGTTTCGTGAAGCCTTCGAAGTCATTCGCCGCGGATTGACCGAGGACCGGCTGACCTTTCACGGCGAATTCTACGATTTCGACAACGTCCCGATTGTCATGAAGCCGTTTCAGCAGCCTTTGCCGGTATGGTACGGGCTCGGCAATCCGACGAGTGTGGCCTGGGCTGCGGTAAACGCGGCCAATACGGTGACACGGCGGCCACCGGAGCAGGTTCGCGCGATCACCGACAGCTATCGCGCCGAGTGGAAAAAGCTCGGCCGCGCCGAGGCCGATCTGCCGATGCTGGGCGTCAACCGCCATCTCATCATCGCCGAAACCGAGGCCGAGGCGCTCGACACGGCACGGCGCGGCTACCCGGCATGGCGCCACCACATGGGGCTGTTGTGGCACGAATATAACGTTCCGTTCCCGCTCGAAGCGGCGTTGCCCGAAGATTGGAGCGAATTACAGCAGCATGGCGACGCGATCGCCGGCACACCCGCCCAGGTGCGCGACTATATCGCCCGCGAGATCAAGGCGACCGGCGTCAATTACTATGTTTGCGACTTCGCCTTTGGCACAATCAGCCGCGACGAGGCGATGCGCTCAATCGAGCTGTTCACGAACGAGGTCATGCCGGCCTTCGCGTGAACGAAGCCCCTCACCCCCTCCCTCTCCCCGCGAGCGGGGAGAGGGAGGGACCCGCGCAGCGGGAGGGTGAGGGGCTAACTTTCGGTCAGGATTGGCAGTCGTAGGTTGAAAGGAGGGAAATCGATGGGTCTGATGACCGAATTCGCCCGCCCCGACGGGGTCGCGACCCGCGGCTATCTGGCGATGGCGGGCCATGGCCGGCCCGGTATTGTCGTAATCCAGGAGTGGTGGGGGCTCAACGACCAGATCTGCGGCGTCGCCGACCGCTTCGCGCGCGCCGGCTACAACGCCCTCGCACCCGATCTCTACAAGGGCCGCATCACCACATCGCCGGATGAGGCGAACCATCTGATGACCGGGCTCGATTTTCCGGGCGCCACGCATCAGGATCTGCGCGGTGCCGCACTCAGGCTGCAGGAGCAGAGCAACAAGATTGCGGTCATGGGTTTTTGCATGGGCGGGGCATTGACGATCGCGGCCGCCGTGCATGTCCATGAATTCGATGCAGCGGTCTGCTTTTACGGCATCCCGCCCAAGGATTTTGCCGATCCGGCAAAAATCCGGGTGCCGTTCCAGGGCCATTTCGCCAACCAGGACGATTGGTGTACGCCGACGGCGGTTGACGAGTTGGAAAGGACGCTGAAGACAGCCGACGTCAGGCACGAGATCTATCGCTACGACGCCGCCCACGCCTTTTTCAACGAGCGCAGCCCCGCCTACAATCTCGACGCCGCCAATCGCGCCTGGGACCGCATGTCGGCCTTTCTTAAGGCAGAAATCGGGAACCCCGGCGATTGCTGATCACGGCACGGCGGCCTTCCGATGGTTGATCGCAACCCGCCGAGCCCGGCCGAAATCGAGCGGTGGTTCCTCGCTGATCCCGGGGTGCCGCCGCGGACCTTCGAACTGGCGCTGGTGCTCGGCGGCACCGTCTCGGCCGGAGCGTATACGGCAGGCGCGCTCGATTTTCTGAGCGAGGCGCTCGACAGCTGGACGCAGCTGCGCGATGCGAACAATTCGGCAGCCCCGCGGCACAATGTCGTGCTGCGCGTCATCACCGGCACCTCGGGCGGCGGGGTCTGCGCCGCGATTGCCGGCCGCGCCTTGGCATATGAATTTGATCCGATCGCGCGCTCGACGCCGGTCGGGTCGCAAGCCACCGGCAACCCGTTTTACGATACCTGGATCAAGACGCTGACCCTCGACCGATTTCTCGATATCAGCGACATCGGCAGGGATGTCACATCGCTGCTGAATGGCGCGGCGATCGATCTTGGCGCGCGCAACATCGTCGAGTTTACCGGCAAAGGGCCAAAGCGGCGCTCATGGATCGCCGCACCGCTGCGCATCATCCTGACTCTGACCAATCTGCGCGGCATCCCGTTCCGTCTCGATTTCGAAGGCGGTCGCAGCGAAAGCTATGTCGACCACGCCGATTTTATTCGCTATGCACTCGTTTACCCTAACCAGCCGATCATTGAATTCCGCCCGGACGAGCTGACCCTGGGCTTTGATGGAGAGCGTCTGCCGCAGGCCAGCTCGTGGGAGGAGTTCAGCCTGTTTGCCCGCGCCACGGCAGCCTTTCCGGCGGGCTTTCCGCCGCGCGCCTTGTCGCGGCCGACTGCCCATTATCGTTGGCGCGCTGTGTTGCGCGCGCCGCTCGATCCGGCCGCCGCGGTCAGCGGCGAACCGCCCTATTCGGTGTTGCTGCCCGATTGGGAGGCGCTCGTTCCGGATGGCGCCGGCGATGTGCCCGATGATTACCATTTTCTGGCAATCGACGGCGGCACGACCGATAACGAGCCACTCGAATTGGCGCGCACCGCGCTGTGCGGCATCAGGGGGAGCAATCCGCGCGATCCGCATGAGGCGAACCGCGCCGTCCTGCTGATCGACCCGTTTGCCGGCAAAAATCAGCTGGGACCCGACGGATTGACGAGCTTTGCCAACTTGTTGGGCGCCCTCGGCAGCGCCCTGACCCAGCAGACCCGCTACGATTCACGCGACCTCGTGCTGGCCGCCGATCAGCACGTGTTCAGTCGCTTTATGCTGACCCCACAACTAGGCACCAAGCTCGGTGAGCAGGCCATCGCGAGTGCCGGGCTTGGCGCCTTTATCGGTTTTGCTTGCTCGGATTTCATGCGTTATGACTATCTGCTCGGGCGCAAAAACTGCCAGGATTTCCTGCGCAATTCGTTCCTGCTGGCAAATGACAACCAGCTATTCGCCGCGTGGACAGACGAGCAACGGGAAGCATTTCGCAGTCCTGGCAATTACCTGCCAATCGTCCCACTCGTAGGGCCGTGCGCGATTGAGGAGACGCTCGATCCCTGGCCCAAAGGCAAGCTCGATCCCGAGCGCTATCGCGACCCGATCGAGCGCCGTTTTCGCGCGATCTTCGAGGCCGAGATCTCGGGCGGCCCGTTGCGCGCGGTTCTCGGCTGGATCGCCGCACACGCGGCGCAGGCCTCGTTTACCGATTACGTGATCAACCAGATGAAACAGTATTTAGTGGCCGCCGGCCTCGCCTGACGCGATTTGACCCATGGCGAGGTGAGCCGGTGCGCGCAGTGACTCGGCCAAGCGGTGAGAGCCGTTAGCAGGGGAAGGCGGGAAGGCGGTTACTCCGTTAAGGGCGATCGGCCCAGCGCTGCAGCGCGGCCTCGCCGAGCGAAGTCAGGCGGTAATGTCCGGGTGCGGTCCGCTCGAACCAGCCATAAACATTGCGCAACAGAATGCGACCGGCATCGGGGATCGTGGGACGCAGATCGCGCGGCCGGCTGATACCGGCGTGCAGACCCGCCGCGCAGGCAAGCGCACGCTGTCGATAGGCGGTCATGACCGGTTGACGCGACGAGCCGCCGGGTGACGGGTCGCCTTGCCGTTGCGCATGCTCGTTGAGGAGCCGCGCGCGTCGGCGCCGATCCGGCCGCGGGCGGTAGGGGGTAGGTGCCGCCAGCACCTCGATCCGGTCGCGTGCGGCATCGACCGCGATCAGCCCGAGACCGATCAGCCGACAAAGGCGATGAACCCGCGGGTCGCGGTCGCGGCCACGGCGGCTCAAGGGCACGGCGAGCCATACCTGATCCGCCGGACGCATCCGGTCGACCGCCTGCAACAATAGATCGAGATTGAGGCGCCGCTTTATTTCCACGATCGCGAGCAATGGCGGCTCGTCACTGCTCACCGCGACCACGTCGCAGCCGCAGACCTCGCCCTTGACGCAATAGCCTGCCATTTCCAGAAACCGCTTTATCGCCGGATAGAGTGCGGTCTCCGTCATTCCCGCGATCTCCTGTGCCGCGCCATTCTACAATTGTCGCAGTAGCCCGCCGAAAACGGGGCTTTTGTATCGATGGGGCGAGGACCAACTAGGCGAATCGGGCGGGCAAGGATATTGATACTCGGCACGAGGTGGTGCCGAGGACCGCGAACGACTGCGGCACCACACTCCAGAAAGTGGCCGGAGCCATTAGTTCTACTGTGTCATTTTTCTCCAGCCACCCCATATTGGGGTGATGGATCAGGAAGGAGCAAGACAGTCGCTGAGCGGCGACGCGCGGTTGGCGGCTTATCTCGATGCGATTGCCGGAGTGCTGGGGCATGCGCGCCGGGCGGCC
>JAFAOB010000162.1 GCA_019238055.1 Alphaproteobacteria bacterium | reverse complement strand
TTGGACAACGACAATTTGCCGTTGCTCAACGCGCTCAACGGCGCGATTTTCGCCCTCGAAGTTGTCCAAAATTCGGCGGGTGGGAGCTGAAACCATGCCCGACTCTAACGCGATTCCCGTCATCGATCTCGGGCCCTATCTCGCAGGCACACACGGAGCGCTCGATCGCGCCGCGGCCGAGCTACGCCACGCGCTGACCGAGATCGGCTTCTACTCGATCGTCAATCACGGAGTCCCCACGGCGCTGGTGCGCGAGGTCTACCGACAAGTGGCGCGTTTTCACGCTCGGCCGCTCGACGAAAAGCTCAAAATCAAGCTCGACAGGCACAATGTCGGCTATCTGCCGATGGGGGGCGACACTCTGCGGACTTCGGTCGTTGCGAACGTCACCAAGCCCAATATGAACGAGGCATTCTTTGTGGCCCGCGATCTCGCGCCCGACCACGCCGATGTCGTCTCCGGCCGGCGTTTCCGGAGCGCCAATCAGTGGCCCGAGAACCTGCCTGACTTCCGTGAGCCGATCGTCGAGTATTGCGACAGGCTGGAGCGGCTGGTGCAAAGCCTGGTGCGCATTTATGCCCGGGCGCTCGACCTGCCCGCCACATACTTCGATGGGCCGTTCACCGACTGCCAGTACAAGCTGCGTGCAACCCACTATCCGTCCCAACGAGAGGCGCCCGACGATGAATTCGGGATCGCGCCGCATACCGATACGAGTTTCCTGACACTGCTCGCGCCCAACGATGTGCCCGGTCTCGCATTCCGCACCCAGGCCGGTGATTGGATCGACGTCCCAACCGTGCCCGACGGGTTTACCGTCAACGGCGGACAGTTATTGCTGCGTTGTACCAACGACTACTTCCTCGCAACGCCGCACCGCGCGGTCAACCGCACCGGCGGTGAGCGCTACACGCTGGCGTTTTTCTGCGACGCTCAGATCGATTGGCCGATCGCGGCCGTACCGACTTGCGTCGGCCCCGAGCGCCCGCCCAAATACGAGACAACTTATTACACTGACTACATGATCCGCTATCAAGCGCGCACCTACAACGTGTTCGACGACCATGCCAACGATTACCCGATGCCCGGCTTCGCCGCGGGTGGCCCAATCGCAACAAGAATGAACGTTCCGGCCGAGCCTGAGCGCCCGCTCTCCGGTGAGTAATTATAAAGGGACCTTCGACAGGATGCATGGCAACGGCCGAGATGCCACCGAAAGCGGCGGTTCCGTGCTACGACGAGAAATTGATCGGCAGCTGGCGCGGGCCGCGCACGGTGCCTTCCGACCAAGCGACGTCGCCGGCCAGCGTAAAGCGCGGGATGCGCTTTAGCCATTCCTCCACCGCTACGGTCATTTCCAGGCGAGCGAGGTTCGAGCCGACGCAGCGATGGATGCCGAGGCCGAACGCGGAATGCCGGTTCTCTTTGCGGTCGATGATCACCTTGTCGGCGTCCGGAAACATCGCGGGGTCGCGGTTCGCCGCCGGGAAGGATAGCAGCACCATATTGCCGGCCTTGATCGGGCAGCCGCCGATCTCGGTGTCCTCCACCACCTCGCGCGCCATAGTCACGGGCGAGAAGGCGCGCAGGAACTCTTCGATGGCCGTCGGCATCAGCGCCGGCTCGGCGATCAGCCGGTCGCGGTCAGCCGGCGTGCGGGCGAGATGCCACAGCGCGGCGCCGATGCCGCTCCAGGTTGTGTCGATCCCAGCAATCAGCAACAGCCGCAGCATGCCGTTCAGGTGCTGATCGTCGAGGAGCTCGCCGTCGATTCGCGCCTCCAGCAATTGGCTGATCAAGTCGTCCTTCGGCCGGTTGCGCCGCTCGGGATTGTCGCGCCGCTCTGCGATATGGCCGGCGAAATAGCCCGCCATCTCGCGCACCGCCTGCATCAGCACCACGTCGTCGGTGATGCCGAGCTCGAGGATCTGGTGGATCCACCTGATGAACAGGTCGCTGTCGGTTTCCGGTACGCCCAGCATGTGAGCGATCACCTTGACCGGGATGTGCCTGGTGTACTGTTGCGCGACGTCGCAGCTCCCGTCGGCGATGAATTTGTCGATCAGCTCGTTGCAGATGGCGCGCGCCTTCGGCTCGAGCCTTGTCATCGCCTCGGCGGTGAAGGGCGGCAGCAGCATCTGCTTGTAGGGCTTGTGGTGCGGCGGATCGGAGGTGATTGGCGGCGACGGAATCGGCTCAGGCCGCACCTCGCGCACGATGACGCGGCGGGACGAGAAGTGCGTGCTGTCGTTGGCGATGGCGCGCACGTCCTCGTACCGGGTCGGCAGATAGGCGCCTTGGTATCGCTCGGTGTGGGCGATCGGGCAGCTCCGTCGCAACTCGTCCCAGATCGGAAAGGGATCTTCCTGCCAGCGCGGGTCGAGATGATCCCAATCGGTGGCCCAGTCGGTAACCGGCTTGCGCGGCGTCATGGCGCCCTCCCGCTTCAGTCCTCGACGATCTCGACCGCCATCTCGGGGCAGTTGGCCACGGCAAGCCGTGCCTTCTCCTCAAATCCCGGAGGCACGTGACCGTCGCCTGCGGCGCTCGCGTTGCCAAAACGGTCG
>JAFAOB010000151.1 GCA_019238055.1 Alphaproteobacteria bacterium | reverse complement strand
TGTTCATCGGCTCGCACCTTTGCTCCACGCTTCCTTCAGACCCCGCCTCGCGGCGATAGCCCTTGCGCTTCACTAACCCTTCACCTCCATCAGGTTGGGTAGAGGACTTTCACCTCCGAGCTATTGAGCATGCCCGGCACACAACGAGGCGTCCTTGCCGCCATAAAGCATCTCAAATCCGAGCGCGCAGTAGAACCTGACCGCGCGCTCCATATCATGTGTCGCCAAAGTGACCGCGCTGATCCCGGTTATCATAACCGAGGAAACGCGCGGCCCGTCGCCTTTGTCACACCTCGACCGAGCCGGCTTCGATCGTTCTCGCGACAACCTTGCGGGCGGTCTCGCGCAACAATTGTTTGTCGGCTTCCGGTGTCGATGCCGGCGGGATGCCGGAAACCACCCGATCATGGCTATAGGTTGGGATCACGCCGCCATTGTGCAGAATGCGATAGCCGAGATCCTCACCGTTCTCGGCCGCGCGAATGCCGTGCCGGATCATGTTGCGCATCATGATGACGCCCCGGTCAGTCGATGCGAGGTGTTCAAGCCCATGACGTGCAATGCCGTTATGGATGCTGACCTGCGCATCATAATCGCCCGGCACGCGCTGACGCGCCTCGTAAGGCCGGCCCGCATCCTGCCCGAACCCGGCGCCGCGGCGGAATTCCTTGCCCTCGGGTGCACGATAATACCCGATCTGCATCGTATGGGTGTCATCGAGCGGCACCGCCCAGGTTGTCGCCTGCGGTCGATTGACCGTATTCCGAAGCGCCATCGGATCGGCATTCGGGGGGAATTGATGGATATTCGGCAAGATAAAATCGGCGACGCGGACCCAGACCCGGTCGCCTTGCCGGCGGGTATCGATATAGACCATGCCGACCGGAGTCTCCATCCAGTCCCACTCCGGCTGCTCCTTGAAATCTTCGGTAAACCCTTCGCTACCCGGCAAGGTGTGCAGAAACGCCAAATGCGCCGGGTCCATACTGTTTTCTTTGACCTGCAGCCAGTTGCATTCCCAGATCGTCGGCGCGCGGGCAATCTGGCGATAGCCAGGCAAATCCCAGGTATCCAGAATTGCAAAATCGGGCTGTTTGTCGGGCGGCCCCATATAGGCAAAGACCAATCCTTGATGCTCGCGCACCGGATAGGCGCCATGAAACAGCCGATCCTTCAGGGTGCTATCGGCCGGCTCACCGGGCGTTTCGAGGATCGTGCCATCAGCGGCAAACAGCCAGCCATGATAACAGCATCGGATGCCGTGCTGGTCGATGAGCCCGAATTCGAGCGAGGTGCCGCGATGTGGACAATGCAGTTCCAGTAATCCGGCGACACCGCTCTTGTCGCGAAAAGCAACGAGATCTTCGCCGAGGATGCGCAAGCGCCGCGGCAGCTCGCCCAGTTCGGACGATTGGATGATGGGCTGCCAGAAGCGCCGCAGGTATTCGCCGCAAGGGGTCCCCGGCCCGACCCGGGTCAGCTCTTCATCCGGCTCTGGGCGCTCGCGGTGGTAATAGGCGCTGTAGGCTTGGTGCAGAAACGGTGCTCGTTCAGACATGGCGGCTCTCCGGCGATCTGTCGCGATCTTGAACTCGTGGACTGATACGGGTCAAGGCAGGCCCAACCGCATGACGGCGGTCAGAACCTTACGAAGCGGCGGCAACCGCCGCCGGTCGATCAAGCCGTGGCGGGAGCATATCCGGCACCGGCTGAAGCTCCCGTTTCAGCTGCTGAATTTCGGGCTCGCCCAAAGTCTCGGTCTGCAGCAACGCCGTGGCGGTCCGATCGAGCAAAGCCCGATTGCGCTGCAGGACAGAGGTCGCGACGCCAAAGGCACCATCGACCAGTTGCCGCACGGCGCGATCAACGGCCTCCGCGGTGCCTTCACTGTAAGCCCGCTCCTGCGGCACCGGATAGGCCGGCTGCAGGAAGGGTTGGCGGTCGCGGTCATAAGTGACGTTGCCGAGCGCGTCGGTCATGCCGTAACGTAGCACCATGGCGCGCGCGATGTCGGTTGCCTTTGCAAGATCATCGGCCGCACCCGTCGAGATTTCGTCGAACACGAGTTTCTCCGAGGCCCGACCGCCGAGCAATGCGGCCATCTTGTGCTCGAGTTCGGCGCGCGTCATCAGGTAGCGGTCTTCGGTCGGCCGCTGGATTGTATAGCCGAGGGCGCCGACACCGTGCGGGATGATCGAAATCTTGTGAACCGTGTCGAGACCGGGCAAGGCCAGTCCGACCATCGCGTGGCCGAGCTCGTGATAAGCAACGACGCGGCGTTCGAGCGGGTTCAGCAGGCGGTTGCGCTTTTCGAGACCGGCTACCATCCGCTCGATCGCGTTGTTGAAATCCTCCATGTCCACCGCGTCGGCGTTGCGCCGGGTCGCAAGCAGGGTCGCTTCGTTCACCAAATTGGCAAGATCGGCGCCAGTGAAGCCAGGGGTCAGCGCGGCGATCTGTTCGGGGTTCACATCGGCCGCCAGCCGTGCCTTTCGCAGATGCACCGCCAGGATCTGCTGGCGCCCGAGTTTGTCCGGGCGATCGACCAGGATTTGGCGGTCAAAGCGTCCTGCGCGCAACAAGGCCGGGTCGAGCACCTCCGGGCGATTGGTCGCGCCCAGCAGCACGAGGCCGCTGGTCGGATCGAAACCGTCGAGTTCAGCCAGCAACTGGTTCAGGGTCTGGTCCTTCTCGTCATTGCCGCCGCCGGCAAATGGGCCGCGCGCACGGCCGAGCGCATCGAGTTCGTCAATAAAGATGATCGCCGGCGCATGCTGGCGTGCCTGCTCGAACAGATCGCGGACGCGAGCGGCGCCAACGCCGACAAACATTTCGACAAATTCCGATCCGGAGATCGAAAAGAACGGTACCCCGGCCTCGCCGGCGACGGCGCGGGAGAGCAACGTCTTGCCGGTTCCGGGTGGTCCGACCAGCAGGACACCTTTCGGCGGGCGGCCACCGAGGCGGCCGTACACTTTAGGCGCTTTCAGGAAATTGACAATTTCGACGAGTTCCTCCTTGGCTTCGTCGACGCCGGCAACATCGGCAAAGGTGATCTTGGTGTCCTTCTCGACATAGATTTTGGCGCGGCTTTTGCCGATCTGCATGACCCCGCCGAGCCCCCCTTGACCCATCCGGCGGATCGCGAACATCCATATCCCGACAAAGATGACTGCCGGCAAGATCCACGACAGCAGATCCCGGACAAAATGGTTCTCGACCACACCGCTATAGACGACGTCATGCTTATCAAGCGCCTGCGCCAGGTCGCGCGGCACGCGCGCCGTGACAAAGTCGTTGAGCCCGTCGGGTTCGGCCTTTTTCAGGGTTCCGCTGATATAATTGGGGCCAATTTCAACCTTAGAGATCTTGTTTTCGTCCAGCAGATTCTGGAACTTGCTGTATGGAATCGGCGTGTGTTGGGTGCTCTGGAGATAGATGCTCTGAATCCAGAGGATGCCGAGAATGGCGGCGATTACGTACCAGAAGTTGATGTGAACCTTTTTGTCCATTTCATATATCCGGATTGCTCGCCGCTTGCGGCAGCCAAGCGAGTAAAGGGTGGATTACCGTGGCAACGCAATCCGCCCGAAGTTAGTCTTCTTCTGCGGTCGCGGGAATAGACACGCGCGGCAGCACGCGACGCGCTACCGATTCGAGTGTCAATCCCTGCACCACGATCGAGAATACGACGATACCGTAGGCGATCGTCAGCAACTCGTCTTTGTATGGACCGGGTGGGAGCGCCAGGGCCAGTGCCACGGCGATCCCGCCGCGCAGTCCGCCCCAGGTCAACACCACCGATGATCCAAAGCGGCTCGCCACGTGCAAGCTGAGGGGCAGCGCCGATGCGATGACGCTGACCCAGCGCGCGATCAGCACAATTGGAATCATCGCGACCATCGCCAGAACGGCGTGCGCTTTAAGGTCGATCGCGGCGATTTCGAGCCCAATCAGCAGGAATAAGAGCGCATTCAGCGTATCGTCGACCATCAGCCAAAAGGTTTGCAGATGATGGCGGGTCGTCTCACTCATTGCCCGCTCCATCCCGTGATTGCCAATCAAGATGCCGGCGACAACGACCGCGACCGGACCCGAGACGTCGAGCGCTCCGGCGAGGCTGTAGGTTCCGGTGACCAATGCCAACGAAATGATCAGCTCGACCGTGTAATCATCAACTCCACGGATCATCAGGAAAGCGATAAAGCCGAGCCCCAAACCGAGCAACCCGCCGCCAACGGCAGACAGGACAAACATTCCGACGATCGCCAACGGCCCGTGTTCGGAATTTCCGCTTCCGGTTGCCAACGACAACAGCAGCGAAAACAATACGACCCCGATGCCGTCGTTAAACAGGCTCTCGCCGGCAATGACGGCTTGCAAGGATTCCGAGATGCCGACCCGTTTCAATACCAGCAACACCGCAACCGGGTCGGTTGGCGAGATCAGCGCGCCAAAGACCAGGCACCACGCGACTGGAACCGCCACTGCTAAGCCAGTCGAGACCCCGAACAGCGCGGCTGCGACCAGGATCGTCGACAGCACGGTGCCAAAGATCGCCAGCGCCAGAATCGTCCACTTCCTCGCAAACAGCTCCTTGAAGTCGACTTCGAGAGCGCCGGCGAATAGAAGAAAGCCTAAAAATCCATTCAGTAGCGCCGAGGGCAAATTGACACTGGCGAGCAATCCGCGGGTCGCAAGCTTGAGCCCGAGCTGTGGAAAAGCGGAGCCGATGGCGATCAGGACCCCTGTGCTCAAAAGCGCGAGCAGCAGCAAACCTACCGTCAACGGCAGGTGGAGAAGCCGATAGTTCAGATAACCAAAAACGGCCGCCAGCCCGAGCAGCAGTGACAGCAGGTCGAAAGACGATTGCATCGATCACCAATAAATTCAGCATTGCTGCTGCTCGAAGTGATTCCAGCGCTTAAACTGCGGCAAAGGCATCGATGCTATAACACCGATGGCGAATCTTAGTCCGACTACCGCGCACGCAGGCGAAAGCGAGCGTGCGAATAGCACTGAAACGCTCGGAATGTCATAACCGCGTCTCCGTCATGTCCTTGAATATGGAACGGCGGCGCGTACCTGATGGGTCGGGAGACCATTTAACCGAGATCGGGTCATGAACGGAAAGTTGTCAGCGGCGCGTTCGCCCGCTTCGCAGAGATGCGAATCGTTGCGGGTGAAGTCGTCAAAATTCACCCCTAAGGTGTTGGGGGTGGCCGCAATGCTCATCTTGGCAGGATGGTCGAGCCATGGCATCGCGGCCGCTGCAGGAAGCGCCGGAGCGACGATCCAGAACCTTTACAGCAGCTTGCTCGTGACGATGAAGAGCGGCTCGGTGTTGGGCGGCAGCGGGCGCTATACCCAGATCGCTCCGGTCATCCGCCGCAGCTTCGATCTGCTCTTTATGGCCCGCTTGGCGTTCGGTGCCGGTTGGTCGCGTTTGACCCCGGCTCAACAACAGCAGGTGACGGAAAGTTACGGGCGCTATATGTCGGCGGTTTACGCCGACCGCTTCGACAGCTATCACGGGCAAAGGCTGGAGGTGACCGGGGAGCGACAAGATCCTTATGGGGTTGTCGTCACCAGCAAAATCATCAAGGCCAACGGAGACCCGGTTGAGGTCGACTATTTAATGCGGCAAGACAGCGGCAACTGGCTGATCGGGGATATCTATCTTGACGGCACGATCAGCGAAGTGGCGACCCATCGCTCCGAATTCACCGACATTCTACAGCGGCAAGGGTATGACGGTCTGATCGCGGCGCTCGACCGCAAGGCCGAAATGCTGACGAGCAGCGCCCGCGCCGACTAACTGGCGGACGCTGCGCCTTACGTCCCTCGGGCCAGCCGCCACGGTGTCATCAGCATAGCTGATGATCTTAAGTGATCCAGCTCCATCCCCGCGCATAATCGGGAGGTTCATCGCAAACTCGCTGATACAGACTCCTTTGCCAACGCCGTTTCGGCGAGCCGCACCCAATAGCTGGCGCCCAATGGCAAGATCGCGTCGTTGAAATCGTAGTGCGGGCTGTGCAGCATGCCGCCGGTCTCGGCTGTGCCATTGCCGATCCAGATGTAAGCGCCGGGTTTCTTTTCGAGAAAAAAGGCAAAATCTTCGGCACCCATGCTCGGCAGCAGCATGCGCTGCACATTGCCCTCGCCGACAATCGCGGCCGCGGCCGCTGCTGCAATTTCGGTCTCCTCCACAGCGTTTAAAGTGGGCGGATAGCGTCGCTCGTAGCATAGCTCGTAGCATAATTCCATCTCGGCACCACAGCTGCGGCAGGCGCCATCGGCGATGCGGCGGATCGCTGGCTCCATGTGATCACGTATTTCGGGGCTGAACGAGCGCGTGGTTCCGCGCAGCACCACCGTCTCAGGGATGACGTTCCAGGTGTCGCCGCCATGGATTTGGGTGATGCTGACGACCGCACTTTCGAGCGGGTGCGTATTGCGGCTGGCGATCGTTTGCAGCCCGTTAACGACCTGCGCCGCAGCGACAATCGGATCGACCGCGAGATGCGGCATTGCCGCATGCCCGCCCCGGCCCTTGATTGTGACCTCGAAGATATCAAAAGCCGCCATCATCGCCCCGGGCTGGATTGCGAAGCGACCGACCGGCAATTCCGGCCAATTATGCATGCCAAAGACGGCCTCGACCGGATAGCGCTCGAGCACGCCATCCTCGATCATGGCCCGTGCTCCACCCTCGTTTTCCTCGGCCGGCTGAAAGATGAAATGGATCGTGCCGGCGAAGTTGCGGGTTTCGGCGAGGTGCTTGGCCGCCCCAAGCAGCATTGCGGTGTGCCCGTCATGCCCGCAGGCATGCATGCGCCCCTGATGTTGCGATGCATGCGCAAACCCATTCTGCTCGGCGATGGGCAGTGCATCCATATCGGCACGAAGCGCAATCGCGCACGGTCCCGGCACCGATCCGCGCAATGTGCCGACCACGCCCGTTCCGGCGATGCCGCGCTCGACCGAAATGCCAAACGATGTCAACCGTTCGGCCACGAATTCGGAGGTCTTGTGCTCCTCAAACGCAGTCTCAGGGTTGGCATGGAGCCGATGCCGCCACTCAGTCATCTCGGCATGAAAATCGGCGATGCGATTGATGATCGGCATGATCCACTCGCCTCTTTGCCTTAGTCGCAACAAGCAATGCTCGATCAATATCCTTGGCACATTTCATCGCAGTTGCAATGGCTAAAGCGCCATATCTCGCCCGCGCTTTACCCGCTTCCGCTAGGGTCAAGGTCAAGGATATGCCCTCTCGACTGTCGGGCGTGTTGCGGATATGGGATGCGCACCGAGAACTTAGGTGAAATCGGGAGGGGGACCATGCTCAGAAGGCAACTGTCTTGGTCGAGGCGGGCTGTCGCCTTTTGGCTCCTGTGCACCGGCTGTTTGCTGTTCGCCTCTCCGAGCCCGGCAACCTCGCCCGGGCCGACGGACGTTGTTCAGCGATTCTACGGCGTACTGCTCGACGTGATGCAGCATGCCGCCAGTTTGGGCGCCAAGGGCCGCTATCAAAGGCTGGAGCCGGTCGTGCTCAGCACATACGACATTCCGTTCATGGCGCGGTTGTCGATCGGGCCGACCTGGTACAGATTGACCCCTGAGCAGAAACGGCGCGCCGCGGCCGCCTATGGCCGCTATGCCGCCGCCGTTTACGCCACCGAGTTCGATACGTATGCGGGGCAAAAGTTCCAGATCCTCGGCGAGCAAAAGATAACTCACGGCATCCTGGTCAGGACCCAAATCATCAAAGCGGATGGTGAACCGGTGTCGATCAATTATTTCCTGCACGACAACGACACCGCTTGGCAAATCCGCGACGTTTATGTGGGCGATGCAATCAGCCAACTCGCGACGCGGCGCTCGGAGTTTGCCGCGATCCTGCGCAGCAGCGGCATTGACGGCCTGATCGCCTCGCTGAATAAAAAGGCCGATGATCTTCAGGGTTGATTTGGCGCCGCCCCAGTAAGAGCCGCGGTCATCGCTTGCCAAACTCGCCTCTGCGCGTCGTGTTCCGCTGTCGCCTCAGATCCGCTTCCCGAGCAGCAAATTTCCCGGATTTGGGCGAGCACCTCGCTCAACCGGGAAGCCCACATGTGGCGTTGGCGGGCGGAGCGCAACCCGCGACCCAAACTTTAATCAATACACGGCGCCGCGGGCGGTAATCGGCCACAGCGCTTCGACCCGGTTCCGACGAATGCCGACATACCAGTCATAAAGGTTGACCGTCGGATCGCAATGGCCGGGCACGAGCCGGATCTTGTCGCCGATATGGAGGCGGTTGGTGGCGGTCGATACGGCAAGGCGGCCATGCTCGTCAGAGGCGCGTTCATAAATGGCAGCGGGCTCGTCCCACACCAGCGGCGGGCCGGAATCGAACGCCAATGCCTTGAGCCCAGCATCGACGATGGCGCGCTCCTGGGCGGGGCGGCTCATGACGGTTGCCCAGACGAACAGGCTCGGTTCGAAAGCCTTTGTCAAAGCACCATCGCGATCGAGATTGCGGCCGTAATCGGCGTCCATAAAAATGTAGGAGCCACACTGCAGTTCGGTGTAGACGCCGCTCGCTGTCTCGAACTCGAAGCTGCCGGTGCCGGCGCCGGTCACGACCGGGCAAGGCAGCCCATTCTTTTCGATCAGCTCGCGGGTATGCCCGGCCTTGTCCGCAGCCTGCGCAATTGCCGCCCGCCGTTCTTCCCAACCGCGCAGATGCTGCGCCGAGCCGTGATAGGCCTGCAGCCCGGCAAAGCTCAGATGCGGCTGGTCGGCGGCATGCCGGGCGAGGTTCAGTGCCGGCTCGCCGGGCTCAACGCCGCAGCGATTGCCGCCCATGTTGACCTCGACATAGACCGGCATCGTGACCCCAGCCTCGCCGGCGGCGGCCTCGAGCGCATCGATCTGGCTCTTGTCATCGGTGCAGACCCCGACCCGGGCGATGGGCGCCAAAGCCATCAACCGGCGCAATTTCGGCCGCCCGACGATCTCGTTGGTGACGAGCACGTCCGGGACCCCGCCATGGACCATCGCCTCAGCCTCGCCGACCTTTTGTACGCAGACGCCAACCGCGCCCCGTGCGATCTGCTGCAATGCAATAACGGGGCATTTATGGGTCTTGGCGTGAGGCCGCAGCCGGACCTTGCTGCCTGCAATCCGTTCCGGCAGGCGCGCCAGATTGCGCTCGAACGCGTCGAGGTCGATGATCAGCGCGGGGGTGTCGACCTCGTCGAGAGACATGCCGATCTCGGCGGGCGGGCGGGTCGTCATCGGTTGGTACTCCGTGCGGCGGCTTTACGTCGCCGGAGGCTGGCGCAGGTAGAAGAGAGATGCAACCCACCGCGATCGCATTGTGCCGTAGCTCTGTTTGTGGCTACATGACCGGGCGTGACGGGGTGAAGCTCCGCAGCTTGCTGATCAATGAACGCGCATCGGCGGGGGCGCGGATCTTGGCGGTGTTGTCGAAATAGACAAAGACATCGCGGGCGCCGCGCGCGGCCGGCTTTTGCTCGGGTGCGATCAGTCGCGGGTCGTCGGGCTCTCTGCCCTGCGCCCAGCGCGCGATGCGTGCCGCCCACCAATCGAGTGCCTGATCCGAATAGCCGCTCGCATAAAGCTCTTCCGAGCCGTGCAGGCGCAGATAGACAAAATCGGCAGTCACGTCCTCGGCATACGGCCATTCGACCGAGTCGGCAAAGACCAGCGCGATCTGATGGCGTCGCAACAGCGCCGCAAAATCCGGATCAAGAAAGCTTTTATGGCGGATCTCGATGGCATGCCATAATGGCCGCCGGCGCTCGGTGCGGGTCCAGACCCGGCCGGCGAGCCGATGGTCATGATGGGCCGCGAGCTCCGCCGCCGCCTCGCTGTCGCACGGCAATAAGCTGAAAAAATCTTCAAGCCGCTTGGGGTCGAAGCGAAAACGCGGCGGAAATTGCCACAAAAACGGACCGAGCTTCTCGTCCAACCGCAGCACCCCAGACGCGAAGAAATTGGCGAGCGGGGTGGCGATGTCGCGCCATTGCTGCGCATGCGTAATAAAACGGCTGCCCTTTACCGCAAAGATAAAGTGATCCGGAGTCTCTTCATACCAGCGGCGAAAGGAGTCGGGATGTTGGAGTGAATAATGCGTCCCGTTGATCTCGATCGAGCCGACTTCGCGACTGGCATAAGCGAGTTCGGCGGAGTGGCGCAGGCCCTTTGGGTAAAAGCTGCCGCGCCACTCGGCATAGGCCCAGCCCGAGATACCGACCCGGATGGTCCCGCTACGGCTCGTCATCGCGACCGACAATAGCGCAGAAGCAGATGATGAGGGGGGCCGCACCATAGTTCAAAGTCGGTGCCGGCCTTTCGTCGCCGCGCCGGGGATTGGTTGTCGCCGCTCCTTTACGCATTGTTGAGCGCTCGCTGCCGTTTGTTGCTGCAAACAGCGCCGCTGTCGGTATGGTCCCGGCAGATCAAGTGACGACCGGGGGGCTGCTGTCGTGCAGCAATTCGGGCGAGATCTCAAGAAATCGGTTATCGACCATGCCAGTATCGTGCAGCGCTCGCGGGCCGATCTGTGATATCGCGCAAATCGCTTGGCCGCCCGAGAAGCCCGATCTGGTCAAATCTTGTGCATTGCAGAGTTGCACGCTGCCTCATTGTTGTACAACGCGGGATTTCGCTACAGAGCGATCCCGTATCGGCATATGGGGGCGATTTGACCGAGCCATCCGCGACCCGAGAACAAACCGAGGATTATCGGTCGAGGGAGGCGACGAGCGCCCGGCGGCTCGTGCTGATGGCGGTCATGATGGCGACGTTCATGGCGGCAATGGAAAGCTCGATCGTGGCGACCGCGATGCCGTCGATCGTCGCCGCGCTCGGCGGGTTTCGATTGTTCAGCTGGGCGTTTGCCGCCTATCTGCTGACCCAGGCGGTGACGACCCCGATTTATGGCCGGCTCGCCGATCTTTACGGCCGAAAACGCGTGTTTTTCGCCGGCGCCGGTTTGTTTCTGGTGGCCTCGACCTTGTGCGGTCTCGCCTGGGCGATGGTGCCGCTGGTGCTGTTTCGCGCGTTGCAAGGGGCGGGCGCCGGTGCGATCCAGCCAATCGCGACGACGATCATCGGCGACGTCTATCAGCCCGAGGAGCGCGCCCGCATTCAGGGCTACATTTCGGGCGTGTTTGGGGTTGCGGCGATCATCGGTCCGATGCTCGGCGCCTTTTTGGTGCAGCACGTGACCTGGTCGCTCGTGTTCTGGATCAACCTGCCGATCGGGGCAGTCACTTTTGTCATGTTCGGGCTGTTCCTGCACGAGCGGCGGATCCCGCGCCGGCACCAAATCGATTATCTCGGCTCGGCCTTGATGATGTTTGGCGCCGGCGCGTTGATGCTGGCATTGGTCGAGTTCGGGAATTCGGCCGGGCTGCCGACGATTCTCGCCTTGGCCGCTGCGGGCCTTGGCGCGCTCGTGGTGCTGGCGGTGCATGAGCGCGACGCGGCCGAGCCGGTGCTGCCGCTCAGGCTGTGGCGTCACCGGGTGATCGCGGTCGGCAGCTTCAGCGGGCTCACCGCCGGCATCGTGATGATGTCGCTAAACGGCTTCCTGCCACTCTATGTGCAGGGCGCGATGGGCCGCAGCCCGACCGCAGCCGGATTGGCGCTTGGTGCGGCCTCGGTCAGCTGGACCTTCGCCAGCCTCGCCGCCGGCCGGCTGATGATCCGTACCTCATACCGCTTGGCGGCAACGATCGGCGGTGTCTCGCTGATCGTTGGCACAATGGTGCTGATCGCGATCGGTCCGGCCAGCCCGCTGTTATTGCCGGTGGCCGGCTCGCTGTTGATCGGCATCGGTATGGGGTTTTGCAACACGTCGTTTCTGGTCTCGACGCAGGCCAGCGTCGGCTATGGCGAGCGCGGTGCGGCGACGTCGTCGATCATGTTCATGCGGATTGTTGGCAATTCGGTCGGCGCGGCGGTGTTTGGTGCGATCCTGAACTTCGGCGTCGGCCGCCATATTCCGGAAGCCGGCAACGCCGTGAACCGGCTGTTGCAGCCGGCGGGCCATCAGGGGCTCAGCCCCGCCATGATCGCCCGGGTCAGCGCCGCGATCGCCGACGGGCTGCACAATGTGTATTTGGTGGCGGGTGTCGTCGCCGTGATCTGTCTCGTACTGGCCCTGGCCTTGCCAGCGCGGTTCAGCCCCACCCGCCCAGCCGCCGCTTCCCGCGCCGGCCTGGGCCTTCGCTCGGACTGAACCAGGCTCGATCGACGGAGAATTTCGCGGTCGGGAATCGTTAAATCAAATCTGCTCCAACCGCTGTGCCGTTACGCAAGCTATGCCGCGATCGCAGCGGGTGCCGTGCCGGTCTGGGCGGCGGCGAGGATCATGTCGGACGCCTTTTCGGCGATCATGATCACTGTCGCGTTGGTGTTGCCGGAAACCACGGCCGGCATGACCGAGGCGTCGACGACGCGAAGCCCGTTAGTGCCGCGGACGCGCAATTCGTTGTCGACGACAGCGCGTTCATCCACCCCCATCATGCAGGTCGAGGTCGGGTGGAAGGTGGTGCTGGCGGTCTGGCGGATGTGTTCCAGCCACTCTCCATCAGTCTCGGTCGCCGGGCCGGGCAAAAATTCGTCGATCACGAGCGCCGCCATCGCCGGGCTCTGAAACACCTTGCGGGCGATGCGCAACCCGGCGATCAGCGTATCCTTGTCGGTCTGGGTCGAGAGGTAGTTGGGCTGGATCGCCGGCGGGATCGCCGGATAGGGCGAGCGGATGCGAATCCAGCCGCGGCTTTCCGGCCGACACGGGATGCAGGTCAGCTGGCACCCGGGGAAATCGTGCATAATTTCACTGGGCTTGATAAAACTTCCGGCGAGGAACTGGTACTGCACATCGGGCGAGTCGAGACCGGGGCGGGTGCGCACAAAGAGGCCGATCGGTGCCGCGCCCATCATCAATGGGCCGCGCCGCCCCAGTGCCCATTCGAGTCCGGCGCGGGCCTGCAGCCGCCAGCTGCGTGAAATCTCGTTCAACGTGTTGGCGCGGCGTACCCTGTAGACAACCCGCGAATTCAAATGGTCCTGCAGATTCTCGCCGACAGCGGGCAGATCGTGGACGATCGGGATTTCGTGAGTCTGCAATAACTCGCCGGGGCCGACGCCGGATAATTGCAGCAGCTGCGGCGAATTGATGGCGCCTCCGGAGAGGATGATTTCGCCGCGCGCGCGAACCTGGTGCACGACGCCGCCTTGTGCGTATTCGAGCCCGATGGCCCGACGTCCCTCGAACAATACGCGCTGTGCGAGCGCGCGAACCTCGACCTTGAGATTGGGGCGACGCAGAGCCGGACGCAGATAGGCGACCGCGGCGCTGCACCGCCGTCGCGCCCGCACGGTTACCTGCAATGGACCGACGCCGTCCTGCTCGGGGCCGTTGAAATCATGATTGCGGGGATAGCCGGCTTCGATGGCCGCCGCAATAAACCCATCGTGCAACTCATGGGCGGCGCGCAGATCGGTGATATGGAGCGGCCCATCGGCACCATGATGCTCATCGGCGCCGCGCTCCTGGGCTTCGGCGCGCCGGAAATAGGGCAGCACGTCCTGATACGACCAGCCGGTATTGCCAAGCTGGCGCCACAGATCAAAATCCTGGCGTTGGCCGCGGATGTAGATCAGACCATTGATCGAGCTCGACCCACCCAAGACTTTGCCGCGCGGCCAAGGGAGGCGGCGGCCGGCCAATTCGGACTGCGGTTCGGTCTCGTACTGCCACGTGATCTTTGGATGATAGATGTTGCGATAAAATCCGGCCGGGATGTGGATCCACGGGTCGCGGTCTTTGCCGCCAGCCTCGAGCAACAATACCCGTATTTTCGAATCCGCACTCAAGCGGTTGGCCAAGACGCAGCCGGCCGAGCCGGCACCGACGATGATGTAATCGAATTCGCCCTGATGTTGCATAATGCACTGATCCCTTACCTATCGTCCGATATCATAGCGATTTTGGTGCTCGGAGCATCCTCTCACATCCGCTGTCGTCCAGACCGCGCGGAGGATCCAGCTCCAGCGGCGCTGCGCCGCATATGATGACAGTGGATGCGCGATTGCACCTCTCCGGCGTGGAGATCGCCGCCCTCGTGCCCGCCTGACCACCGCTCCGCTCAGAGGAGCGCAAGGGCAAGGCGGCAATCGGTTTTTTAAGGAAAAGGGGCGGGTGCCGGGCAGCCTCGGATGCGCAGCCAGGCTGCCGTCTGGCGCACGCCGCCAAATGCAAACACATGCAGGCCGCTGATCGCCGGGCCGCGCTCTTCGCCTGCCACGAGGGCCGCGATCAGCGCATCGGGGGCGGTTTCGGTCAGGATGCGGGCGAACGCCGTCTGACCCCGGCCGAGCGCGCGCAACGACGCGCCGATGCCGCAGCGCACTGCAAATTTGGCGAGGGTGGCGACCGTGGCTGGGCCGGCAATGCCGACCCGGATCGGACCACGAAAGCCGTCCTGATGCAGCGAAACGATCCAGCGCCTGATCGGTCCGGGATCAAAGCTGAACTGGGTTACGATCGACACGGCGAGGCCCAAGCGGCGCGCGAACGCGATCTTGCCGCGCAACGCGGTATCAAGGCTATGGCGGTCAATGCGCGGATGGCCCTCGGGATAACCCGCAAAACCGACATGCGCGATGCCATGGCTCTCGACGAGACCGGTCGCCAGCAGATCGAGACTATTGCGAAATGGCCCGACCGGCGTGGCCGGATCGCCGGCGATCAGCAGGATGCTTGTCACACCCGCTTCGCCGGCGGCCCGCTCGAGGAAATCGCGGGCCTGGGTAAAACTCG
>JAFAOB010000124.1 GCA_019238055.1 Alphaproteobacteria bacterium | reverse complement strand
TTGGCGGATCGAGACCACCTCCCACGACAGCCGCGATGTCACCTTTGGCGAAGACCGCTCGCGCATCCGCTCCAATCCCGGCGTGTTCGCCCGTCTGCGCAGTTTCGCTTTCAACATCCTCAAAGCCAACCGCTCCGGAACGCTCAGTCAGGACCGCTACCGCGCCGCCCTCGCCGGCGTCGACAATCTGCTCAGACTTCTCATCATCCCATAGCGTTGAACAGCCCTGCTTGAGCCGTGCCCTCGCCGTCTGCAATGTCGAGGCGCTCAAAGCCGCGTGACGCGACTGATTTTCGCACGCCTAGCCAATGGTGCTTGAATTTAATCCTGACGTTGAGTTGTCGTTTGCCCTGAGCTGACGAATGCACCATTCCATTACATTCAGAAACTGGTTTAATTTCTCATCGTTCGATAGTGCCATTAGTTGTATACTGGGACGCCTATCAATGGCATCTGCTGGAACATTTACCCCATTTATCGCGTTCAGCCTTTCACGAAGCTCTTCGCGTCTATCTGTATCATCGAATGGATTTTTCTTCTTCATGTGTTGGAATTGTATTTCAGCAGTCCCATAGGTATAGAGTAGTATGGGTATATGATCGACGCCATTCTCTGTAACAACCAATCCCACTGAGCCGTCTTGAGCCCCTTGGCCGTACCACAAGCGGCCTGGTTGTGTTTTGAACCACGCTATGATTTGTTGCATAACTCTTAAGGCTTCCGAGCCTTTCCGTTGCTCGATGTCCTCGTATATTGACTCCTCATCCCATTGCCGAGAGCGGGCCAGCGTCTTGGTCCGCTTCGCTTCTTCGGTCTGGCCATAAAGCATGGGGACTATCGTCTTTACCCGTTCGCCCTGATACTGGCGGAGCTCCAAGGCCAAGACCTCCGCAGGATTCATCTGCTGGTTCAAGAATTCGACGATCCGTCGCAATTCGCTGGGAATGCGATCCGCGATAAACAACATGCGGATGCGTCCGGCCCGAAGATTGGTCTCGACCCCGTGCCAAAATACCTCAGGATCCGTACCGACGCCCAACCGCTCCCGGATCTCCTCGCCGGGGATTAGCCCGTTCACACTGCAGCCCTGTTCGAATTCGGTGCGCAGCTCGGCCACTGGCCAATACATGATTGCGTTTGCAGCGTATTCCAGCATTTGACCGACAACTTCACGTCTTAAGCGGGTATCGGTCTGCCGTTTCACCTCGACAAGAGTCGGGATACCCTCCTGGTCAAGAAACAAGTGATCGACTAGCCAGCGAGCAGCGCCGCCTTCCTCTGAGGGGATCTCCTTCTCCCTTTTGATGAGGAGCCAGCGCCGGGGCACCTCGGTGTCGGACTGGTTACCGGACAGTAGGTCCGGATATTTTTCAAGTAGTCCCTGAAATTCGTCCTCACAGACGAACTCTTTCGGTGTCAGTGCCACGAGACCTTGCGCATCGAGAACGAAAACGCCCATTTAAGCTAGACTCGTTAAATACATCCGACCCACGTTGCCTGGGCCGCTCGCAGATGGGTTCATATCCTCAGCGCGTCATTGGTCCGTCCGGCCTTTCTAAGTCTTTCTACTTGCCCAAAGCTGCTCGTGCATTCGGAGTGCTCGGTCAAGACTAGCGGATGGCCTAGAGAAAGTCGCCGGGCGCGCGGTTAAGGTTAGCGCAAGGATGCGGAGTGGGCGCGTTAACGTTAGTGCGTAGGCAGCACAAACTGGCTGAGGTGGGCCACGTTGAAGTTAGCGCGTCGCCAAGGTAAGCGGCGGAAGCTGTGCCGGTTAAGGGTGACGGGTTGCGCCAGGACAAAGTCGCCGCGGGCTACATTGCCGGGGTATAACGCGAAGCTAGTGATGCGGTGGTCCATGTATATGACGCTTCGGAGGTGGGTGTGAAATTCGGTGATTTTCTGTTTCCCGACAGCCGAGATCCCGAGCGGGATGGCGCCGTTATCGACGAGACGCTGAACGAGGCGTGGCTCGCCGACGAACTCGGCGTTGACGTGATCTGGCTCGCCGAGCACCATTTCGACGGGATCTGCGCCTATGCCGACCCGGTCAGCTTTGCTGGCGCGCTGGCCACGACGACACGGCAGGCGAAGCTCGGCTTTGCGGTATTGCAAATGGCGCTGCACCACCCGGTCCGCGCCGCCGAGCAGATCGCGGTCATCGACAACATCACCAAGGGTCGGCTCATTGTCGGGCTCGGCCGCGGTTCGTCCTACAATATTTACGACTACACGGGCTTTGGCATCGATCACCATGAGGCCCAGGCGCGGCTCGATGAAGCCGAAGACATCATGCGGCGCGCCTGGACCGAGGGTGAATTCCATCATCGCGGGCGGTTCTGGCAGCTCGATGTACCGATGCTGCGCCCGCGCCCATACACAAAACCGCACCCGCCGATCGTGCGCGCCGCTTCGGGCGAGGCCTCGATGCTTGAACTGGCGCGGCAGGGGCGGCCGTTTCTGATGAATGTGCAATCTTCTGAAACGACGCGGCGCCGCTTTGCGCTCTATCGCGAGGTCATGGCCGAGGCCGGGTTTGACGACAGAGCGATCGCCCGCAACCTCGATCAATGCTGGGTGTGGCGCAATGTCTTTGTCGCCGAGAGTCAGGCCGAGGCCGAACGCCTCGGCATTCCGGCGTTCGAGGCGATGGCCGCCTCACGCGCCGAGATGCGCAACCGCATCTATCGCGAAACGGGGATACGGATCGAAGTGCCGGCGAGCGACCTGCCCTCGACCCGCGCCAGTGTCGAACACGGGTTTATCTGCGGCACGCCGGCGCATGTCAGTGACGCGATCGAAGAGATCGCCGAACTCGGTGTCGGCGGCGTCATCGCGACCTTCCGCCTCGGCCCATTGCCGCACGCCGCCGCACTCGCCAGCCTGCGCCTGTTCATGGCCGAGGTCGCCCCCCGCTTTCGCGGGCCCTGCGATCGGTAGGGGCGCACCCTAAATCCCAAAGATAAACCTTGTGCCGATGTTGCTGGTGACGAGACGATCGGGCATATCGCGCTGCATCGCTGCGATGAATTTACCGCCGCTGCAATGCATCGGCACGACGACATCAGGGTTGAGGCTTTTGAGCTCGGCAACGGTGTGCTCGACATAATCCATCGGCGCCGGGCCGAGATGAAATCCGCCTAAAACGGCGTGCAGTTTGCCGACCCCGGAGACCGCCATCGCGGCTTTGATCGTGTTGATCAGCCCGACATGACCGCATGACGAGATGACCACGAGCCCGCGGCCTTGCACGACATAGCAGGTCGCATGCTCGTCCGGGTGCTGGTCGGGGACGAGACGCCCCAACCGTTCGGCCTCGGTGAAATGGTCGGGAGCGGCGGGGGCAGTAGCGGGTTCGACCAGAGTGCTGTCCAGGATGCGCTCGAAGGATGTGCGTGCGATCGGCCCAGTCGTGAACGGGCCGACGAGGGCGTGAGCCCGGTCGCAACAGACCGTCGCGACACGCTCGGACTCGATCGCCGCGCGGTCGAGCTTGCCCCACGAGACCGGCTCGGCATTGCGTCGCTTGATCCATTTCTCGGCAAAGGCGCTGTCGCCACCGGTAAAGAGTTTGATATCGGATTGCATCTGCGCACGGTGACGCGCGACAAAGCCGTCGAGTCCACCATAATGATCGCGATGACCGTGACTGAGGATCAACCCGTCGATACGGGCGGGGTCGAGGTCGAGCAGCGCGAAATTGCGGATCAGCACCTCAGGCGTGTAGCCGAAGTCGAGCAGGTATTGCGCGCGCGAACCGGCCTGCGCCGATTCGAGATGCAGTGAGAGCCCCCACTCGCCGGCAAAGGTCGACCTCTCGTGCCCCGGGATATGCCTGACATGCTCGATCCTGACCGCGGGATGAGTGGCGTCGTCGATGAACCGGTCATATGCCGAGTCGACAACGACCCGCACCGCCAGGCTGTCGACACTCGGCGCCGCAAAATTCCTCACGTCCTTGGTTTCGATCTCCATCACCTTCTCGCTGGTCTGATCGTCGGTTGACCCTAACACGCCGCAAATGCGCGGCGAAGGCTGATCCGGCCGATATGCACCGCCTACCGCGTCGCCTGCTTCAAATAAGTGAGCAAATCGGCGAGCTGCGTGTCGTCCTTGACGCCGGGAAAGGCCATCCGGTTACCGGGAAGAAAGCCCCTCGGATCGCGCAAGAATTTGGCGAGCGTCGCATCACCCCAAATGCCAACAGCATCGCTGCCACGACCGCAAGCGGCCGCAGCGCAGAAAGTTTCGTCGCTGAGCTTTGCATTGCCTTGCTGTCGCTGCCAGTCCAAATCGGGTGGCCAAATCGGGTGGCCAAATCGGGTGGAAGGAGGCAAGCCATGGAAGTCGCGAGCTATCATTGCCCCAGCTGCGGGCGCAACATCGCCGCCGACCGGCCACGCTGGCGCTGCGATTGCGGCGGCCCGCTCGATCTGGCACCGGGCCCGGGTCTGTCGCGACGCGACATCGCCGCGACCGAGGCGTCGTTGTGGCGATACGCCGCGGCCTTAGCGCTGCGCGACGCGCCCCGGGTCACATTGGGCGAGGGCTGGACCCCGCTCGTCCGCCGCGTGTGGGACGGCTGCACGGTCTACTTCAAGCTCGAATCGCAGATGCCGACCGGATCGTTCAAAGATCGCGGCACCGCGGTCATGATCAATCATTTGCTCGAGGTCGGGGTCGGGCCGATCCATGAGGACTCGTCGGGCAATGCCGGCTCGTCGATCGCGACTTATGCCGCTGCCGCCGGCATCCCATGCCGCGTCTTTGTCCCGGCCGCAGCACCGCGGGCCAAGCTCGTGCAGATCGCGGCCTGTGGCGCCGAAGTGTGCGCGATCCCAGGGACCCGGCAAGCGGTAACCGAGGCCGCACTCGATGCCGTCGGCGACAGCTTTTACGCCAGCCACAATTGGCAGCCTTATTTTGTCGAGGGCACCCAGACCCTCGCCTTTGAACTATGGGAGCAGCTGAATTTCGGGGTCCCGGACAACATCCTGGTGCCAACCGGCTATGGCAGCAACATCCTCGGTCTCGACCGCGGCTTTGATGCCCTTGAACGCGCCGGCGAGATCAGCAGCCGGCCACGGCTCTTCGCAGTTCAAGCAGCTAATTGCGCGGCCTTTGCCGCGGCCTGGAATGCCGGTGCCGATGGGTTCGTGCCGTTCGCGGCGAGCGCAACAGTGGCTGACGGTATCGCGATGCAGCACCCGGTGCGGCCGACGCAGGTGTTGCGCGCATTGCGCCGCTCGCGCGGCGGCGTCGTTGCAGTTGGCGAGGACGAGATTTCGCCGGCATTGCGCGCTCTCGGCGCCCGCGGGTTGTTTGTCGAGCCGACCGCGGCCACTGCCGGTGCGGCGCTCAGCCATTTGCTGCGCGACGGCACGATCTCCCCAGGCGAGACAACGGTTGTCGTACTGACCGGCCACGGCCTCAAGGCTGCCGACCGCATCGGCGACCTTCTCGATAGCAGTGTGGGATAGCGGAGGTTTCGCCCAGATCGCGCCCGGTCGGTCGCAGCCGCAGGCTGCGACTCCACCGGGGGCTACTTTAGATGTTCCTGCAACCGCGGCATCAGCTCGACAAAATTGCACGGGCGAAAGCGGTTGTCGAGCTGATGGATCAGGATCCCTTCCCAGGCGTCGCGGCAGGCGCTCGGCGACCCCGGCAGCGCAAACAGATAAGTGCCCCCGGCGACTCCGGCCGTCGCCCGGCTCTGGATCGTCGAGGTGCCGATCTTGTCGTAGCTCTGCCAGCGAAACAGCTCGCCAAACCCGGCAATTTCCTTGTCATAGACGCTGTGGAATGCTTCCGGCGTCACATCGCGGCCGGTCACACCTGTTCCCCCGGTCGAAATTACGACATCGATCTCGGGATCGGCGATCCAGGCTCGCAGCTGGGCGACGATGATCTCCTGCTCGTCGCGCACGATCTTGCGCGCCGCGACCCGATGCCCGGCACTTGTCACGAGATCGGCGAGCGTGTCACCCGAGCGGTCCTGCGACGCGTCGCGGGTGTCCGAGACCGTCAGGATCGCGATGTTGACGGGCAAAAACGGGCGGTTTTGGTCGATCCGGCCGGGCATCAGCGATGCTCCTTCTAGCGATGACTTCAAGATAGGCCGGCGATCAAGTGACTGGAAGCAGCTCGTCAAGGCGGGCGCGCAAGGCGAGCAGGTCGCGCCAGGCCTCGCGCTTGCGCTCGGGCGCGCGCAGCAGAAAGGCCGGGTGGAACATCGGCAAAGTCGGAATCGGCTGATCGAGGCCGGGGATCGCGAGGTCGAACCAGCGCCCGCGCAGCCTGGTAATGCCGGGTCCGGGCGGCAACAGGGCCCGGGCCGCAGTGCCACCGGCCAGCACCAACACCTTTGGACGGACAAGTGCGATATGGCGCAACACGAAGGGCAGGCAGGCGGCGATCTCGTCCGCGGTCGGAGTGCGGTTGCCGGGCGGCCGCCAATAGATGACATTGGTGATCAGGACGCCGCTGCGATCGAGGCCGATCGCCGCCAGCATGCGGTCGAGCAACTGCCCGGCGCGGCCGACAAACGGCCGGCCGATGCGGTCTTCGTCTGCTCCGGGTGCTTCACCGATAATCATGACGGGTGCCGCCGGGTTGCCGTCGGCGATGACAGTGTTGGTCGCTGTGCGTTTGAGCGCGCAGCCCTCGAAATTGGCGATCGCGGCTTCAAGCGCGGCAAGATCATCGAGGCGGGCGGCTATGGCGCGCGCCGATTGTGCCGCCTCCCCGGCCGATTGGGCGAATGCCGCCGGTGGGGTCGCCGCGACCGCACGGCCAGCTGGCCCCGGTTCGGTGGCCTCCGGCACGGGCGGCGGCGTGATAGGTGAGGCGGCGTCATTAACATTGCTCGCGGCCGGTGACCTCGGCGCCATGGCGGGAGGAGCGAAGCGGTTCACCGGTTCCTCGCCGATCGCCTCGTCCGCACCCATTTCGATATACCAGCGCAACAATGCGAGGGCCGCCGCTCGCTCGGCCTCCACCATCTGATCATCTGTATTCACCATTTCCGATCCTACCACGCTCACATACCGGCGCTACGGCTTGACCTCGGACGGGCGATCGCCTACATCCGCCGCTTCCGAGGCCGGCATCGGTCCGGAGGCTGGTGCTTGTGGTTAGAGTGATGAAAACCTTTTCGGCGAAACCCTCCGACATCGACAAGAAATGGGTGCTGGTCGATGCCGACGGACTGGTGCTCGGGCGTCTCGCTTCGGTGCTGGCCTTGCGGCTGCGCGGCAAGCACAAGCCGTCTTACACGCCGCATATGGATTGCGGCGACAACATCGTCGTGATCAATGCCGAAAAGGTGCAGTTGACCGGCAACAAGCGCCAAGACGACATTTTTTACTGGCATACCGGTTATCCCGGCGGCATCAAAGGCCGCAGCAAGGGAGCGATTCTTGCCGGCCGACATCCTGAGCGGGTCGTCGAGAAGGCGGTCGAGCGCATGCTGCCGCGCGGACCGCTCGGCCGCCGGATCATGAAGAATTTGCGCGTCTTTGCCGGACCTGAGCACCCGCATCAGGCGCAGCAGCCGGCGCCGCTCGATATCGGCGCGATGAACCGCAAAAATGTGAGGGCCTAAAGAATGGCAGAAAGCGAACGGCCGCCATCCGGCCAGCGCGGCCAAACCTTTCAGGGCCTGGGCAGTCTGCGTCAGGCGATGCAGGCCGCACAGCGGCCCACTCAGCAGGCAACACCGACGGCGATCTCGACCGCTGCGGTCGAAGTCCAACCCAGGCTCGACGAATTCGGCCGCGCCTATGCCACTGGCAAGCGCAAGAATGCGGTGGCACGGGTCTGGATTAAGCCCGGCACCGGCGCGATCAAGGTGAATGGCCGCGACAGCCCGGTTTATTTCGCGCGGCCGGTGTTGCGCATGATCATCAACCAGCCCTTTGTCACGACCAATCGGCTTGGCCAGTTCGACGTGATGTGCTCGGTAACGGGCGGCGGGCTGTCCGGCCAAGCGGGTGCCTTGCGGCACGGCATCAGCCGCGCGCTGACGTTTTACGAGCCTGGCCTGCGTCCGGTGTTGAAGGGTCAGGGTTTTCTGACCCGCGACAGCCGCGTCGTCGAGCGCAAAAAATACGGCCGCCACAAGGCGCGCCGCCGTCCGCAATACTCAAAGCGCTAACCGCGGCTCAGGTACGCCCGTTTGCGGCAGGGCCTGAGATCACGGATCGCTGGGCATCCTCGTGTCCGCCTCTTGCAGGCTGGCCCCGCAGATTGATGTTGCTCGTCGCTGCCTCCGACCAGTTCCAAAAGGATGGCTGGCAGGTCAACCCCACCTCCCGGGTGCTTGTCGGAGTATAATGCCGCGTGCATCGGTTGCGCATGACATGCAGATGGCGCTCGAAGAGCAGCGGGAGGCCAAATGAAATTCGCGATCGCGATACCGACCGACGCCGATTCCTGGCGGGTGGTGAGGCGGGCCGAAGAATTGGGATTTGCGCGCGCCTGGTTCTATGACACCCAGATGCTGAGCGCCGACCCGTTTGTCGCGATGGCGGCGGCGGCGCTGAAGACGACCAAGATCCGGCTCGGCACCGGCGTGTTGATCCCGTCGAACCGGATCGCGCCGGTGGCAGCAAATGCCTTTGCGTCGCTGAACAAACTGGCGCCGGGACGGGTCGATTTTGGGATCGGTACCGGCTTTACCGGAAGGCGAGCGATGGGGCTCGGAGCGGTCCGGCTCGCCCATATGGAGGATTATATCCGGGTCGTCATGGCGCTGTTACGCGGTGAGACGATCGAGACCGCGCTCGAAGGCAAGCACCGCCTGATCCGCTTGTTAAATCCCGACCTCGGGCTGATCAACACGATCGATCCGATCGGGCTCTATGTCGCGGCGACAGGCCCGCGCGCGCGGGCCTTGACCGCCAAGCTCGGCGCCGGTTGGATCAGCACCATTGGTGATCCGCAGGGGGCAAGTGCGGCGCTGCGCGAGATGC
>JAFAOB010000108.1 GCA_019238055.1 Alphaproteobacteria bacterium | reverse complement strand
CATCAACGCGACCCGGGGAATGGGGTCGGTCTTCACTACAGCCGATGTCCGCGGTATTCGGCTTGCCCGGCCCTATCAAATCAATTGCTTGCGTCTATCCCACCGCGCAAAAATCCCTATTACCGCCCGCCAATCCGCGAAGACGGGTTAATTGAAATGACTATAGGCGCTTGCCGCCATCAGCGACAGCCCATCCCACGCAGCCACTGTCGGAAATCGAGGATTTTTCAGATCCGCCCTTTCCGGAAAGCATGCCGCAGCCGCAGGCCGAGGTTTCGGTGGCGATCCGCTTCGCGCTACGCTGACCCGGAGCCTCAGGGTTTGCCAGCGGCGGCTGGCGTTTTTTCTACGGTCGCCGTAGCAGCATGGGTCTTGTCGGGAACCTTGACGATCAGGCTGGCCACGCCGTGATTGTCGAACGCGATGTGGACCCAGTAGGTGCCGCTCGCGTCCTTCCCGCGGTATTCCCACGATTCGGGCACCGCCTCGTCCTCGTCGACATCGACGGTGCGCCACGGCTCGCCGAGTAGCGCCGCGACCTGCTTCTTGGTGGTGCGGCCGGGGACCACTTCGGCAAGGATCTTTGCACTGAACGCACGCGGCGCCCCGAAATCAGCTGCGGCGTCGCCGGCCGAGCCCGGCGCGGCCGCGCGCTCCAAGCTGATCAGTTCGCCCTTTTGCATGACGAGTTCGCCGTCATGGCGCGCCGGTCCCTGCGTCCGGTGGGGAACGAAATATCGGACGTCCCGCAACTTGACAGCGACGTCGATGGGCGCGCTATGATCGATCGTGAGCGGCGTCGCTTGGTTGATGACAAACCCCGAGGGGCCCCACCAGCTCCACATGACCGCGTGAGTCTTGGTCACTCCGTCATGCACGCGGCCGCTCGCATCCTCGCGCGCCGTCGCGCTGAACGACGCCTGCAGCTGCGCAAAAATCCGCGGTGCCGGAGTCGCCGGGACCAGCTTGATGGGACCGCGACTTTGAGCATGTATCGGCCTGCCGCCATGCTTGGGCACGCCCCGGTCAGCGTTCGATCGCCCTCCGGCGCCGCGAGGTCCCGCGCCAGTGCGACGGCGCACGTGGTGCACGCCGCGGATGTGTCCCTCGCCGTGCATTTTCCCTGAAGGACCGACGATGCGCCGGCGTTCTCCGCCGCAGCCCGCGCCGAGACCAACGGCGCGACGAACGCCGCCGCGCCGATCACAAGCAACCCGAAAAACCGCACCCGCGCCACTCCATAAAAATCGGCAATCAATGACCTGTCGGTCCATCTGAGAAGAAATAGACTGACGGAGCCGCGCTGACCGCCGCTCCTTCAGCCAGCATAAACGCTCAATGCCCTTCGTTTTCTTCTCCGGTCACCACCTCCGCCGCGGCGCCCGTCAGCTTGAGAATGGTGATTCCCGAACCTGCGCGGTCCATGTTGTAGATGTAGCCTCGATCGTCCACTTCCCCGAGGTCGGAAAAGGTCGCCGCCCGGCAATAGCTACTGTTCGTACTGGAGCAGTTCACCTGCGTGTTTTGGTTCGGCGCCTGGATGAAATAGGCGACCTGCCGCGGGCTGTACGGGTCGCGGATGTCCCAGACGTGTAGGCCGCCGTTGAAGTATGCGGCGACGATGAGCCGGCCGTAATAGGGAGCATAGATCTCGCGATTCAGCTCATGGATGCCGAAGCGCGCTCCCTTCAAGCAGAGATTACCCGGGAACTGACCGACTGGCAGGGTCGTGATCGGCCAGATCGACTCGACCGTCTGGCCGTTCGAGTTCACCCCCGGGGTGATGTCGAGCAGCTGCGGGTTCTTCCAATCCTGGGGCGCGCAGTCGTTGGCCGTCTGTTCGGAGGTGATCGCCAGCAAATCCCATTTTTGCGGCGTGCCGTCGAGATAGTTCGCCTGCATTTCCGGAATCGGCACCCCGAAGATCGGGATCGAGGTGTGCGCCCCTTGCGTCGGTTTCATCGTGACGTAGTTGATCTGTGGATAGATCAGATCGGCCTGGGTCGGAAACTCCGCGCAATCCACCGAGGCGTTCGGGTTCACAGCGTTCGCGTTGTCGTAAGTGCCGCAGCCGTTCAGCAGCTTCTCCCGATCAGCGATCTGCACGACGCCATCGGCGCCAACGCCATAGGGCAGGTACACCCGGTTGTTGTAGAGTCCTCCCGAATACACTTGGTGTATGCCGCCGGGAGGATTGGTGAAGCCCTCATAGCAGGTGTCCGAGGGAGCGTTGTAGCAGCTGCCCGAGTCGACCGCTCCCGGCTGCTGCCCGACTAGCCCAAACTCGCGGATGAAGACCGGATTGTGGGGGTCGTGCAGATCGTAGATGTAAATGTGCTGCCTCGACCCGGTTTCCTGCCAATTGGCCGCATTTGTCAACGGTTCTACGTCCGACTGCGCGATAATGTAGGCGATGCCGGTGTCGCACTCCCACCAGATGTGGTGGTTGGCGGTCAGGTAGCGTCCGCCGGTATCCAGCGGCAGGACCGCGTTCGGGCCGCCGATCAGGACACTGATCATGAAGGGGGCCGACGGATTAGTGACGTCCCAGATCTCCTGATCCAACGATCCGCTGTGCCGGATCAGGAACCACCGGCCCGCGTATTGATGGGTGTTCCCCGGAGATGGAAGCGTGTTGCCCGCACATACAGCGACATGCGTCGCGCCGCTACCGTTAGGCATGCTGGAGGGGAAGATCGACGGGATGTGGTACAGAAAGCTGCGATCCGCCCCTTGCGATAAATCCGATTCCCGCTTGCCATCGAGGCTCAGCCAATTTGAGGAGGCGGTAGCGCATCGGCTGGGTGGTCGCTGCGGCGCTGGCGCGCCGCGGCCTCGACCGACGGCGCCGACCATGGCCAGTGCGGCGCGTTGTAGTGCAGACTAAGAAAATAGGGCGCCGGCCCGAGGCTGGCCTCTTTGACAAAATTGGCAGCACGCTCGCTCAGCAGGTCGGTGACATATCCCACCCGCTCGATCGGCAGCTCTCTTTCGTAAAGATCCGGTTCGCCACCCTCGCCCGTGTGGGTATAGTAGCCTGTGTATCCGCCCATGATGCCGAAAAATTCGTCGTAGCCGCTCTTTAACGGCCCATATCTCGGCAAAAAGCCGAGATGCCATTTGCCGATCAGCGCGGTGCGATAGCCGACTTGGCGTAACAGTGCTGGCAGGGTCGGGTAGAGCCGGGCGGAATGCCCATTTCCGGCTCGTCGCGATTGGCCGGGCGCAATGGCTCGACGAGGCCGAGCTTGAACCGATACTGGTAACGCCCGGTGATCAGCGCCACGCGCGTATTGGTACAGAGCGGCGCATTGGCATAGGCCTGGGTGAACCGAACCCCCTCGTCGGCCAGCCGATCGAGCGCCGGCGTGTTGTAACCGGTCTGCCCGGTGCAGCCGAGATCCGCGTAACCGCAACCGTCGACGACAATGAAGATGATATTCGGGCGATCCGGGCTGATCATATTGCGGCCTCCTCAGCTGGGTAAAATCTATGGACAGGGGCGAAATGCTGCAAATCAATAGCTGCGTCGACCGCCCGATCAGGCGGGTCATGCCATCGGCTCGTCGAGGGCCGCCTGGATGGCGGCGGTAAGATCGGGCATCGTGCGGGCGATGCGGCGCAGGATCGCGATCGTGTCGCAATCGGCAACCGGCATCAACGCCTCGATGATCTCGGCCGACGGTGCTGCGCGCAACAGCCGCATCAGCAGCGGCCGCGCCTCAGCCCACAACCGGCGCGCCGCCCTTTTCGAGATCGCATGGGTTGGAGTTGACAGCCCGCGCTCGCGGGCCTAGCGTTCGCAAGAACCAAACGGGCGTTTGATTTTCTGCCTCGCCATCACCCGAAAGGAGCTGGGTTATGGGTCGCGCCTACAATGTCATCGACTCCGACGGCCACGTCCTTGAGCCGCTAAATCTCTGGGAAAACTACATCGATCCGGCGTTTCGCGATCGGGCGCCGCGCCTGTTTATCGACGAAGACGGCAAGGAGCGCCTGCGCATCGACGGCAAGGCGTTTGGCGGGCGCAAAGGCCTTGGAGCGCTCGGCGCGGTCGGCGCCCGCGACGGCGTCGTCTGCGACGACACGATGACCTACAATCAGGGCAAGCGGGGCGGCTTCGACCCTCACTCGCGCGTCCCCGACATGGATGCCGACGGCATCGACGCGGCGTTCCTCTATCCGAGCATCGGGTTGTCGCTCGGAGGTGTCACCGACCCCGAACTCGTGCATGCGCTTTACCATGCCTACAACCGCTGGCTGGCGGATTACTGCAAGCCCTATCCCGATCGCCTCTTTGGCGTCGCCATGCTGCCCTTGCATTCGGTTGAGCTCACAATTCAAGAGATGCATTTCGCCCGCAACGAGCTCGGGATGCGCGCCGGCTTCATCCGGCCCAATCCTTACAACAACAAGATGCTTCATCATCCGGATTACGAGCCGTTATGGAAGACGGCCGAAGAGCTCGACATGGCGATCGGCATTCACGAAGGCTCGAGCCTCAACATGCCGACTGTCGGGGTTGACCGGTTTGAAGGCCGCGGCGCTCAGCACATCATTTCGCATACAATGGAGATGATGCTTGCCTGCATGAGTGTAATCTGGGGCGGTGTCGTCGAGCGCCATCCGAAGCTGCGCATCGGTTTTCTCGAATCAGGCGGCGGCTGGGTGGCACCCTGGCTCGATCGGATGGACCGCCATTTCGACGACCAGGGCTTTAATGATTCCGGTCTGACAACCAGACCGAGCGAACTGTTCCAGCGCAATTGCTGGATTTCGTTTGAGCCAGTCGAGGGCAGCATCAAGGTTCTGGCCGACTATATCGGACCAAACAAGATCCTGTGGGCTACTGATTACCCTCACCCGGACGGTTTCTTCCCGGGCGCGCCCAAGATGATGATGCAACGCCTCGAAGGGCTGTCGCCCGAAAGCAAGCACGGGGTCATGGCCGGCGGCGCGCTCGCCTTTTACGGCATGAACTGACGAGGGCGGTTCTGCTCGCGGGCTTCTGATCCGAGCCCGCGATGCCAAAGATCACCCCCACATTCTCGGGGGCGCAACCCTGGAGGTCCGTCTCCAGTATGAGGAAAGAAGGCATGATTGCGTCACAAATGGCAGCATGCAATGTCAAGGCAGAGACGACCACGGATTTCGACGCGGTCATCATTGGCGCCGGTGTTTCCGGCCTCTACCAGCTTTATCGGCTGCGCCAGCTCGGCCTCAAAGTACGGGTGTTCGAGACCGGCAGCGGCGTCGGCGGTACCTGGTACTGGAACCGCTATCCCGGCGCCCGCTTCGATTCCGAGAGCTGGACCTATGGCTACTCCTTCTCCCAGGAGCTGCTGGAGGAATGGGACTGGGAGGAGCACTTCTCAGGTCAGCCCGAGAACGAACGGTATCTGAATTATGTCGCCGACAAGTTCGACCTGCGCCGCGACATCCAATTCGAGAGTCGCGTCATCGCCGCGCATTACCAGGAGGAAACGCGCAGGTGGGATGTCACGTTGGAGGATGGCAAGCGGTATAATGCGCGGTTGCTGATCACCGCCATCGGCGTGCTCTCGGCGCCGACGATGCCGCGCATCCCTGGGGTCGGGACGTTTACGGGCCAGTCCTGCCACACCCATTACTGGCCCAAAGAACCGGTGAAGTTCGAGGGCAAGCGGGTCGCAGTGATCGGCACCGGTGCCACCGGCGTGCAAACGATCACGGAAGTGGCCAAGACCGCGGGCCATCTGACCGTCTTCCAGCGCACTCCGCAATGGTGCGCGCCATTGCACAACGCCAAGATCGGCAAGGAGGAGATGCGCCGGATCCGGGCCAATTATCCCGAGATCTTCGCGCGCTGCCAGGAGACCTATGGCTGCTTTATCCATGCCACCGATCCGCGCTCTGTCTTTGAG
>JAFAOB010000333.1 GCA_019238055.1 Alphaproteobacteria bacterium | reverse complement strand
TCGAGACAGCAATACAGCGCCGTGATATCGACCGCCATTGAGGGGGCTCCCTGGACCCGGGTTTGACGCTCAGCCTTCGCAAGCCGATGCTGTCAAAGCCTTGGTTCTTTGGGAATCCCCTCAACCCTTATCCGTAGTTCGGGTTATGCTACGTCTTTCTGTCGCGCTGGGTCATAGTTCGCGTCGTACCAGTATGCCTGCCAATCGGCGTAACGGATCGGTTCCCAACGTGGCGGATTGTCGGGGCTGACGCAGGACGGCAGGCATTCGATCATCTGGTCGAAGCGCGGGCCCAGAAAAAAGGGGATCGCATAACGATCACCGCCAACCGGTGGCACGGCGCGGTGCGGCGTCGACTTGAAGCGGCGATTTGTCCGGCGAACCATCATATCGCCCGAGTTGACCGCGAACGAGCCGGGCACGTAAGGCACCTGCCGCCATTCACCCGATGGTGAGCGAACTTCCAGACCCGGTACATCGGTTTGGGCCAGGAAAGTCATGAAATTGCTATCGGTGTGCGGCGCGATGCCGAACTGGTTGGGTTCGGCTGCGATCGGCGGGTAATGCGACAGGCGAAGCGTGAACTGGCTGTCCGTGAAGGCCGAGGCGAACCAATCCGGTGCGAGATCAAGGGCCACAGCGACAGCGGGCAAGAACCGGCGCGCGAAATCATCCATCACATCGGCGTAAGCGAGAACGTTGCTGCGGAATTCCGGCAGATCGGCTTCGTCTGGCCAGATGTTTGGGCCCACAAAGCGGCGGCCAGATAGGCGCAACGGATCGTCTGGTGCACGCTCCCGCTTGATGAAAAACGCTTCGTTGAGATCGCCTTTATCGTTGTGGTTGACCTCGGAGGTGAAGACCGCGTAGCGCCCCATCGCCATGTAACCGTTGACGTGCTCGTTGAGCTTCAGCGCGAGTTTTTTCGCCATCGGCAGCCGATGAAAGCGCGCGGCTTCAGCGAAGGTTCTCTCGATCAATGAAAGCGGCACATCATGGCCGGTGAGCACAAAAAAGCCGATTGTGGTCAGAGCCTCGTTGACCCGCCGGGCTGTTGCCTCAAGTGCGCCCAGTTTACCCGCCAGATAATCGGCGATGTCGATGACGGGGATTTCGTCGATCATGGCAACCTCGTGGTTCAGTGGGGAGACGCTTAGGACTGGTGTTTTCCTGGGACCGCTGCGGCTGCTCAGTTAGACCGATCGTCTCTCTCCACGGACGCGGTCAAACTGGCGAACCTGCACGCTATCCGGCTTTGCCAGCCGCCATGGCTTCTGGGACTTCTATAAGTCTCCCTGATTTCACGTCATAGATGTAACCATAGATCGGAATGTCATTGGGAACCAGCGGATGGTGTCGGATGCGCACGACATCCTCAGTAACGCTCTTGGCGTTGTCTGAAAATGTCAGCCAGCTGATGTAATTACCTTCGGTCGACCCCGGTTGCTGGCCTGGATCATGCCAGCCGCTGTGATCCAATGTTGCGGTCTTCAAGCTGCTCGCCAGTAGATTGCGCATATCGTGATCCGTAAACAGCAGCATCCCGCAATCGGTGTGGTGGATCACAAACCATTCCCGCGTGCCGAGTAGTTTGTATGAGATCACCAGTGACCGAATAGCGTCGTCGCTGGCCCGACCACCGGCATTTCGGATCACATGCGCGTCGCCTTCGGCCAGACCCGCATATTTTGCCGGGTCCAGGCGGGCATCCATACAGGTCAGGATCGCAAAATGGCGGCTCGGCGGCAGCGCCAAGTTGGCTTTGTCGCCGAAACTCTCGGCGTATTTGGTGTTTGCCGCCAACACTTCGTCCAAGATTTTGGTCATCCCGTTCTCCTCCCGTTCCAGCAATTTGCGCCTTGAGATATGGTATTGAAAGGACCGGTATCGGCCAATCCCGATGAAATAGGCGGTATCTCTCGAAGCCCGATGCTGAACAACAACCCAAAAGATTCGCATGGCAGATTGGCGTGGGGTGTCAGCATGTCCTATCTCGACCCGAACCGGTACAGTCCGTGGCGATAAGAACCTCCTCGGGCGTCAATTATGACGCCATTGCGCACCTGTATGATTTACAGCCATATCGGGTAAAGACGGTCGATCCTGAATTGGTGGCATTCACGGCACAACGGACTTCGTCAGATCGTCTGTCGATCCTGGATATTGCTTGCGGCACCGGAAGCCAGCTTGTTGCTAATAGATCAATTGTGCCCGAAGCCCAGCTGGTGGGGCTCGATCGATCATTCGGAATGTTGCGTCAGGCTCAGCACAAAACGTTAGACATAGCCTGAGTTCAAGCAGATGGATCGATGTTGCCCTTTCGATCCAGCAGTTTTGATTTCATCACCTGCCAATTTGGCTTCCATCACTTACGCGACAAAGCAGGTATGCTCCATCCTGTATTCAACGTTCTTCGATTTAATGGGCGATTTGTGATACGAAATGTCTGTCCGCATGAGCATCCTGATTGGCTCTACTACGACTATTTTCCCGAGGCTCTTCAGATTGATCTTGCCGACTTCTGGTCTCCCGAGACCGTGGTAGCGACGATGGAGGTGGTCGGATTCGCCAGCGTAGCCGTCGAGCTTGAGCACCTGAGGTTCGAGCAGGACTTACGCACGTGGCTAGTTCTACTGTGTCATTTTTCTCCAGCCACCCCATATTGGGGTGATGGATCAGGAAGGAGCAAGACAGTCGCTGAGCGGCGACGCGCGGTTGGCGGCTTATCTCGATGCGATTGCCGGAGTGCTGGGGCATGCGCGCCGGGCGGC
>JAFAOB010000505.1 GCA_019238055.1 Alphaproteobacteria bacterium | reverse complement strand
AGACGAAATAGCGATGGCCCGGATATGCGCCGGCTTCCATTACCGTAATTCAACGGTTGTCGGCACCGAGATGGGGCGACAGATTGGCGATTATGTCGCCAAGACCATCATGCAACCGGCACAAGCGGCTATGATGCATTAAGAAATTGTTCTGCATGATACCGATCTGGGTCGGCGGCGCGGAAAAGGCGACCGACACTGAGAGTCAAATGGTCGGGCATCCGATCTACCGATCGACGGGACGATCTATGAAAGCTGGTATTTGAGTTCCTGCACCGCCGATAAACTACTTAACATGCTGACAATAGTCGCGGATCGGGCGGACGATGATGGGCGACGACAGTAGTGCGATGAGGGAGCCGGCTCACCGCACTGTCGACACCAACGGCATCCGCATGCATATCGCCGAGCACGGGGCAGGACCAGCGGTCCTGCTTTGCCATGGCTTCCCCGAGCTTTGGTACTCGTGGCGGCACCAACTCGCCGCACTGGCGGCGGCCGGCTTCCATGCCGTTGCACCGGACATGCGCGGCTACGGCCAGACCGATGCGCCATCGGAAATCGAGCGTTACACGCTGCTGCACCATGTCGGCGACATGATCGGCCTGCTCGACGCACTCGGCATCGAGCAGGCGGTCATCGCCGGGCACGACTGGGGTGGCCCAGTAGCGTGGCTGGCGGCGCAGTTGCGTCCGGACCGGTTTCGCGGCGTGATCGCGCTGAGCGGCCCGTTCGGGCCGCGCGGGCTGCGCCGACCGACAGAGATAATGCCACAAGGCGCCGATAGCCTGTTCTACCAGCTGTACTTTCAGACGTCAGGTGTGGCCGAGGCCGAATTTGAGCACGACGTTCATTCTACGATACGTATCATGCTTTACTCGATTTCCGGGAATGCACCAGATCTCGCCGGTAGTGTGGTGGACCGGAACGCTCCTGGGATGGTCAGGCGGGAAGGCGGTTTTCTTACCAAAATGGTAAATCCTGAAGTTCTGCCACCTTGGCTCTCGGAAGCCGATATGGATTTCTATGTTTGCGAATTCGAGAGAACCGGGTTTCGTGGTGGTCTCAACTGGTACCGTAATATCGACCGCAACTGGGAACTTCTTGCTCCTTTTGTCGATGCAAATATTTCTGTCCCGGCACTCTATATGGCCGGCGAACGTGATATTGTGCTGAGTTTTCCGGGTGTGCGACAGCGGATTGCTGACATGGCGAAGTTTGTTCCCCAATTGCGCCGAACGATAATCCTGCCTGGTTGCGGCCACTGGACCCAACAAGAGCGGGCTCCTGACATCAACGCGGCGATAATCGATTTCCTGCGCGCCTTCTCATAAAGAATAGTCTCTTGTCATCCCCCCGAGTGACAGCTTTCCACCCCTTGCGGAAATTCAAGCCGATAGGGTGGATGGCCCCCTCACGGCATCTGAGTGCCAAAAATGGTGGTCGCCGAAGATCACCAGCAACGGAGCCATCCATGGCTGAGACACAACCCGGTGGCGCCAAAGTGAATGCGGTCGCCGCCCGCCTGCCCCCGCTACACGCGCGAGCGGAGCAATACGTCGCGGGCGCGGTTGATCTGGGTGGCGAGATAGTCGGAGCCGCCATGATCGGGGTGCAATTTGACCATCAGCCGGTGGTGCGCCTGTTTGATCTGCTCGGGGGTAGCGCCACGGGCGAGACCAAGGATCGCATAGGCCTCGTCGACCGTCATGTCGCCGCCTGAGGCGCGCGCCTCGCCGCTGCTGCCCGATCCCGCGCCGCCGCCCCCGGCAGAGCCGGTGCGGCCGCTGGCCAATTCGTCGCGCCAGTCGGGGTGAAGCCGGTCGAGATAGGCTTCGAGAAGCCGTGCACTTTCTTCGTCGGCGGCGCGACATTCACGCAATAAGGCGATCAGGTCGCCGACTCCCATTTCCTCGATCCGCAGTCCGGCATATTGCCCGCGCAACACGGTGCCGGTCATTGTCCCGGTGTCGTGATCGAGCGCCATGCGCAGGAAATCGGTCGTGACCGTCGAGCTTTGGCCGCCGCGCGGGGTGCGGAACTGATCGATCAGGCGGCGAAACCGCGCCAAGAGCGGCATCGACATCGCCAGCGGAAACAGCAACGCGGCGAGTTCGCGCGCCGGCGGGAACGCCAACAGCGCCAATACCGCGACCGCCGCGATGATGATCCCGGTCCATTTGAGATTATGGGCGAGCCGTACCGGGTCGGCGTTGACAAACAGATAGACGAGCAGCAGGAGGCCGCCGAGAAGAACGACGCCGCCGAGCAGGAACAGCATCGCCGCCGGTCACCCCTTGAGCTGTGCAGTCAATTGCAACACCTCGCCACCCTTCTGCTCGCCATAGGCGGCCAGCGCACGGCAGCCGCCCGCGGCATAGACCGCGACGGCCGCCAATAACTCCCTAAGCCGGCCGGCGCTGGCCAGATCAAAGCTCAGATAAGCGCCGTGCGACAGGCTTGCCATCTGTTTGAATGCCGCCGCTGCATTGCGGTCGCCGCCCTCGTGAAACACAAAAATCGGCACCCCGAGCAATCCCAATTCGCCCGCGAGCCGACACAGCCGATCGACCTTTTCCTCCATCGCATCGCCGACAAAAACGAGGGCGTTGACCCGGCGTTTGCCGGTCTCGCGGATCGCATGGCTCAAGACGCGCTCGATCTGGGTTTCGCCGCCGACGCAATAAACCTGACGCATGACCCGGTGCAATTCGTCGGCCGTCATCATCCAGCGGCTCGCCTTGCATTCGGCAAAGCCGCGGTAAAAGACGAGCTGGATTTCGAGCCCGCCCAGGCTCGCCGTGGCCTCGAACATTTCGCCCTGGATATGGCAGGCACGGTCCCAGGTCGGCTCGCGGCTGGCGGTAGCGTCGAGCGCAAAAATCAGCCGGCCGCGCCCGCCCGTGGGCTGTTTTGGTGCCTGTTTAACCTTTTCGAGGAAATCGGCGATCTCGACCGATCCCGATTGAGCCGGCAGCTGATTCTTGTCCGCAACCATTTCCGAGAGCCTCATGCCTTCCGCAGCCATACCGAGGTGTCGTGAAAAACCGCGCCGCCGCGCGGCAATCCCCGATCGGCGCTGGTCAACAGATTGATGCCGATCCCCTCTTCAAACGCATGATTGGGCCAGATCCCTTCAACGACAACGACGCGTTGTTGCAATCCATCAAAGGCATGGGCATGGACGACGACGCTGCCCTTTTCGTTCCCGATACGCACGCGATCTCCCTCGGTGAGACCGAGATTGGCCATCGCAGTCGGATGGATCAGCGCGGTCGGGCGACCCTCACGGGCGACGCTCGACGGCGTATTGTTAAAGCTGGTGTTTAAAAACGAGCGCGACGGCGCCGCGACGAGGCGGAACGGCTGCGCCGGGTCGCCGTCATCGGTGACCGCGACATGATCGGGAAAGGCCGGCAATCGCGCGTGGTCGTGACCTAAAGCGGCCCAATCGGCACGGAAATGGAATTTCCTGTCGGCATGACCAAAGCCGTCGAGAAAATGCGCCGTCGCAAAGGGCGGACAGCAATCAAGCCAGCCATCATCAGGAAATTCGGCGACACCGGGCAACCCGCTCGCGCGCAGGGTATGATCGATCAGTTCGAGCGGGGTCATGGCAAATCCGGGGTGGCGCGCGCCGAGGCGATCGGCGAGGGCGCAGACGACATCGTGGTTCGAACGGCATTGCGCGTAAGATGGCAATATCGCCCGGCTCAATTGCAGATAGGTATGGCCCCCGCCGGTATAGAAATCGTCGTGTTCGAGGAAGGTGGTTGCCGGCAGCACGATATCGGCCATCGCTGCAGTCTCTGTTAAAAACTGCTCGTGCACGCAGACAAACAGATCGTCGCGCGCAAAGCCCCGCCGCACCAGCCCCGACTCGGGTGCGACGACCATCGGGTTGGTGTTTTGGATAAACAATGCCGTGACCGGCGGTCCGTCCCCAAGGTCTCTGCGATCGCCGGTCAGGATCGGTCCGATGCGCGACTGATCGAGCCTGCGGGTCGAGGGATCGAGCCTGTCCAGCCCCTCGACCAAGGTGCGGTCGAGCGGCACCAGCCCATGGTTCGAATAAAGCGCGCCGCCGCCCTCATTAGCCCAGGCTCCGGTCACAGTCGGCAGACAGGTCACCGCGAAAAGCTGTGCCGAGCCGTTGCGCGAGCGCGAAAAGCCGTAGCCGACGCGGATATAGCTGCGCTTGGTTCGGCCATAGAGATGTGCGAAATCGACGATCGCGGTTTCCGAGAGACCGGTGATCGCCGATGCCCAGGCCGGATCGCGGCTCGCAAGATGCGCTTCGAGGCCGGCGGGGTCGTCGGCATGCTGCCATATGTAATCGCGATCGGCATAGCCTTCCTTGAACAGCACGTGCATGACCGCGCAGGCGAGCGCAGCATCGGTGCCCGGCAGCGGCGCCAGATGCAGATCGGCGATTTCGGCGCTCTTGGTGCGGTAGGGGTCGATCACGACCAGCTTGGCACCGCGATCGCGGCGCGCCGCCGCGACATGGGTCATTACATTGACCTGGGTCGAGACCGGGTTGCCGCCCCAGATGACGATCAGGTCGGCTTTGGCCATTTCGCGACCGTCGACACCGCGCTTGACCCCGACGCCGGCAAGCCAGCCGGTATCGGCCAGCATGGTGCAGATTGACAGATCCTCGCGCGAATAGCGCATCGCATGACGCAACCGGTTGATGCCGTCGCGCTGCACCAACCCCATCGTGCCGGCGTAGTAATAGGGCCACACCGCCTCGGAGCCGTAGCGTTGTGCGGCGCGGGTCAGCCTCTCGGCGACATCGTCGAGTGCCTGATCCCACGAGATCGGGGCAAAAGCGGCGCGGCCCATGCCCTTGTCGCCGACGCGCCGCAATGGCTGCGTGAGGCGCTCGGGATGATGCTGGCGTTCGGCATAGCGCGCGACCTTGGCGCAGACCACCCCGTGCGTATAGGTCTGGCTTGCTGCACCACGGATTCGCCCGATGCGGTTCTGATCGATGCGTTCGACCTCGAGCGCGCAGGCGCTCGGGCAATCATGCGGGCAAACGCTGGGCAGACTATCGAGCGGCAACGGCCGGGCTCCGTAATAAGATCCAGAAATCGATATACGGGCACGATCAAGCCGATTGGCGTCGAGTACCCTGCTGATGGCACGCGGATAGCCAGAATCCGTTTCGCTCACCGCCCGACCAGCCGCGACAAACGTGCGATGGCTGCTTTCTAACATCCGGCATGTTCGCGATCCCCTTGGCCGGGCTTGGCCCGGCCATCCACGTCTTATTGCACTGTGATAAATGCTCATTCACACTCATTCGCAATGGGCAGCTGGGTATACATTATGATCAACCAGCGCAACGGCACGCTTTATTGGGAAGATCCCTACGAGCGCTTGCCGTAGAGACGTGGATGGCCGGGCCAAGCCCGGCCAAGGGAATCTTGGATCGGGCTGGGCGGTGGCCCTAGCAATCACGCCATCCGGAGGGAAGATGAGCTTTACCTTGACCGGGGAACAGCTGGAGATCCGGGCGGCGGTGTTGCAATTGTGCGAACGGTTCGGCGACGATTACTGGCTCGCCAAAGATAACGACGGCGGCTTTCCACACGAATTCCACCGGGCGATGGCGGAAGCGGGATGGCTCGGCATCGCGATGCCGCCCGAATATGGCGGCAGCGGGCTCGGCATCACCGAAGCCGCGGTATTGATGCAGGCGGTCGCCGAGTCCGGCGCGGGGTTCAGCGGTGCCTCGGCAATCCATATGAACATTTTCGGGCTGCATCCGGTCGTCGTCTTTGGCAGCGCCGAGCAGAAGCGACGCTTTCTGCCGCCGCTGATCGCCGGTCGTGAAAAGACCTGCTTTGCGGTCACCGAGCCCGATGCCGGGCTCGACACCACACGGCTCAAGACCCGAGCCGAGCGCCGCGGCGACCATTACGTGCTGTCAGGCCGCAAGATCTGGATCTCGACTGCACAAGTGGCGGAGAAAATGCTGATCCTGGCGCGTACGACGCCGGTCGATGAGGTCGAGCGGCCGTCGCTCGGCATGAGTCTGTTCTACACCGATCTCGACCGCAGCAAGGTCGAGGTGCGCGAGATCCCGAAAATGGGCCGCAAGGCAGTCGACTCAAACCTGTTGTTTATCGACGGGCTCGAAGTGCCAGACCGCGACCGGATCGGCGAGGAGGGCAGGGGGTTTCACTATATCCTGCACGGCATGAACCCGGAGCGCATCCTGATTGCCGCCGAAGCGGTCGGGCTCGGCCGCGCGGCGCTGGCGCGCGCCGCGCGTTATGCCGGAGAGCGCGTCGTGTTCGGCCGGCCGATCGGCCAGAACCAGGCGATCCAGCACCCGCTGGCCGAGCGCTGGATCGAGCTCGAAGCCGCCGAATTGATGGTGTTGCGCGCCGCCGCCGCCTATGACCGCGGCGAGGAAGCCGGCATGGTCGGCGCCTATGCCAACGCCGCCAAATACTGCGCTGCCGAGGCTGGCTTTCGCGCCTGCGAGACCGCAATCATGACTCATGGCGGCATGGGCTATGCCCGCGAATACCATGTCGAGCGCTATTTCCGCGAAATTCAGATCGCGCGCATCGCCCCGGTCAGCCCGCAATTGATCCTTTCCCACATCGCCGAGCGCGTATTGGGGTTGCCGAAATCGTATTGATCCGCAATCTTTACGCAACGCGTTCGAGGATCGAGACAATGAACCCATTGATGCTCTTACCTTCACGCGCTGCGGCTGCAGCAATACGGCGGTGAAGCTCGGGTGAAACCCGAACCGTGAAATTACCGGAATAAGGCCGCTCCGGTTCCTTGCCTCGCTCGTGGCACCAATCGACGTAGTCGGCAATCGTATCGGCAAAGGCCGTTCTCAATTCGTCGAGAGTACGACCCTGGAATGTCAGCACGTCTTTTGTGTTGGCAACCTTGCCGTGAAAGATACCGGCTTCTTCATCCAGTTCGATCCTGGCAACGTATCCGTCATGTGTCATCGTCGTCATGGCACGATCCCTGCCTCACGCAAGAAGCAGCGCACCGAACGCACGGCTCCCCGATCCGCCTCGCGGCGCGGATGAGGACGGTGAAACACGGCGTCGAGCCCGTTCAGGCTTATCCGCACGCGGGATCCTCGACCTTCCGATACCGCGGCACCCGCCGCAACGAACAAGGCTTCGATATCGGACCACGCGATGTTCGCTCGCACCGGATCAGCGAAAATCGCTTCGGGGGTTCGCCGGTGTCTGCCGATCATCCCGATTTGTACCACAAAATGGTATCACTAGCTCTCAGTGAAAAACGCAACCCGCCGAGGGGAGGCCGCTCACATCTCTGAGCGCGTGCTCGGCCTGCCGAAATCGTATTAATATTGTTTGTACATTCTTAAAATAGTGTCGTATTAAGAGCAAGTCTTCATTGCTGGCCGGATCTGCCGGCCGATTAACAATCGCATTAACACCACGACCCCGCCGATCAGATTGCGCTTGGGCAAAGGAGTAACCCATGCGATCCGAAAGCTTGTTGAGGTTGAATCGCCTGATCCCAAGCAACAGACTCAAATTTTTGGCCGTTTTAGCCGCCGACATGGTAGGCGCGCGCCATATGATCGTCCGTTTCGATCCGATTCGAGCGTGCAATTTGCGGTGCGGCATGTGTTATTTCAGCGACAACGAATGGATTGAGCGCAATCCCGTCAAGAGATTTTCCAATGATGAAATTCTTCGTCTGGCTGATATGTTTTTTCCGCAGGCCATCCAGCTTCATATTGGTGCCCGTACCGAGCCTACGGTATACAAGGACTACCCATCCCTAGTGACGCTCGGCAAGCAGTATAAAATTCCGTTCATTGGACTTGTCACCAACGGTCAGCTTTTGACGCGAGCGAACATCCGTTTATTGATTGACGCTGGCCTTGACGAGATTACACTTTCTAGCCATGGGATCAAAAAAGATACATATGAAAAGATGATGCGCGGTGCATCGTTCGAAACCTTCCACCGTAACCTTGAAACCATCACAGACGTCAAACGTGAACTCAGGAAAAATAACCCGGCTATTCGTATCAACTATACCGTAAATCCGGACAACCTGTCAGAACTGTATCGCTTTTTCGACTTGTTTGGGAGCTATGGGATAGCCACCCTGCAGGTGCGCCCAATTATCGATTTGGGTAAAACTTATTATAAAAATAAAGACCTGGCCAAGCATCGCCAGCAGTACGATCGGATGATCGACTTTTTAATTTCGCAATGCCGCCGCCGCGGTATCTTTCTCCTTGCCAACAAGGAGGACCCCGGTTACGAGAGACACAATAAATTTGCCGTCGTTTATAGAATTGCGGTGCTGCGTTACATTGGCCCCGGGGAGGTATGGAAGGATGGCTTTGACTTTACATCAGAGACTTATCAGGAGCACAAGTCGCGCACTGGCTATCGGCGAGAGCTCCTGAGATATGTTCTGAAAGGGGATGCGTCGCTCATGAATAATACCTTCGTGGCCTCCTCAAAAGTTTTTTAAGGTTTGAGGTTGTGTGCCGGGAGCTTTGCGTCTTCATAATCACAAGGATATAAGGGTAGAAAGCCCGTGCCAAGCATCGATGGACAGCGCGTTATCGCGGACCTGAAGCGCCTTGCCGAATTCGGCCGCTATAAGACCGGGGTCCACCGCCCGACCTATTCGCCCGATGATGTCGCCTCGCGACATTGGCTTGCTGCCCGATTGCGCGAGGCCGGGCTCGATCCGGTCATCGACGGCATCGGCAATGTCATCGGCTATCATCCGAGTGCCCAACGGCGGCTGCTGATCGGCTCGCACAGCGAAACCCAGCCTTATGGCGGTTGGCTCGACGGCGCGCTCGGCGTGATCTACGGGCTCGAGCTTGCCCGCGCTTTTGCCGCTGACCCCGACTGCACCGGATTTGGCATCGACGTCGCCGCCTGGGCCGATGAAGAGGGGCATTACAGCAGCTATCTCGGTAGCCGCTCTTATATCGGCGCGCTCGGCGAGGATGAGATCGACCGGGTCGAGGGCCGCGACACCGGCAAGCCACTACGTGATGCATTGGCTGAGGCCGGGTTTGCCGGCAGGCCGCGCGAGCGGGTCGAACCCGGGCGGCATGTCGGCTATCTCGAAGCGCATATCGAACAGGGCGACACGCTCGACTCGTCAGAGCGGCGCATCGGCATTGTCGAGACGATCGTCGGCATCCGCAATTTTCGCATCAGCTTCACCGGCGAGCAGAACCATGCCGGCACAACGCGCATGGCGCGGCGCAAGGACGCCGGGGTCGCGATGGTACGGCTTGCCACCCATATCCACGACCGTTTTCCCGAGATCGTCGGCCCGCGCACGGTATGGACGATCGGCCGAATGGGGCTGACGCCGAATGCGCCGTCAGTGATCCCCGGTCATGCCGAAATGCAGCTTCAGTTTCGCGACC
>JAFAOB010000313.1 GCA_019238055.1 Alphaproteobacteria bacterium | reverse complement strand
GAGATTGAGATTGCGGGCGGTGGCAAAATTGCGCTCGATCTCGGAGCGCAACTCGGCCCAGCGCGCGGCATCGGCGGCGCCGGCAAGGCGACTGATCGCGGCCCCCTCGCCGGCCACGATTTCTTCGTCTCCGGCGCGCCCCCGCGCGATATCGGCGGCAAGCCGCGCCAAAAATCGCGCGAGCAGCTCCTCGCTCGCGCGATACGCATCCTCGGCATCGGCGCGAGCGAGCCGGTCGGTCAGCGCGTGCAACCGGCCGAGATCGATCGCCGGCGCCTGTGCCAGCATTTCAATGATCGAGCGGTAGAGCTCGAGACCGCCGGCTTCGGCCAATTCGAGCGCGCGCCCGGCGCTGCCGCCGCTCAGGGCTGAAAGCGCCGCCGCCTCAGACTCGTCGAGCTGGGGGCGATAGCGGCGCAGCAATTCCGCCGCGAGCGGCGTCGGCAGCGGCGCCAAAACCAGCCGCCGACAGCGTGAGCGGATCGTCGACAGCAGCCGACCGGGATTGTGGCTGACCAGCAATAGCAGCCCGCGATCGGGCGGCTCTTCGAGGATTTTCAAGAGGGCATTCGCGGCGTTGCGGTTCATCTCCTCGGCGCCATCGATGATAACGATGCGCCACCCCTCCTCTGCCGCTGACAATCGGAAAAACGCCGTGATTTCGCGCGTGTCTTCGACGACGATTTCGCCGCGCAACCGCCGGCGCCGCGGATCCCAGGCGCGCTCGACGGTCAGCAGATCGGCATGACCGCCGGCTGCAACACGGCGAAAAACGCCGCTCGCTGGGTCGATCGCAAGACCGACCTCAGCCTCAGAGGCGACAAGAACCGCCCCGCCCGGTTCTTGTCTTGTACTACTTCGCGCCAACAAAAAGCGCGCAAGACGAAAGGCGAGTGTCGCCTTGCCGATGCCGCGCGGCCCGATAAACAACATCGCATGTGGCAGCCGCCCGGCGCGGTATAGCCGCAGCAATTCGCGCTCGGCTGCGCCGTGGCCGACGAGATATGGGTTCGCCCGCGGCGGCGGTGTCGGGTTTTCGCTGTTGCTGTCGTCCGCGCCCCGCATGTCTCCTCTACTGCGCAATCAGGAGGACACGCAAGCCGGTATTATTGCGATCGTTAATATCCAGCGGATCGGTTCCCCTCTCACCTCCCCGTTGTCGGATCGTCGCCGAGCTTGATCAAGAGCTTGCCAAAATTGCGGCCGTTCAGCAGGCCGATAAAGGCCTCGGGCGCCCGGTCGAGACCGTCCACGATGTCCTCGCGGTATTTCAGCTCGCCATTGCGCACCAGCGGCGCCGCCATCGCGCGATATTTGCCGAAACGCTGCCATTGGTCACTGACGATAAAGCCTTGGATCTTGAGCCGCTTGCGTACTGCCGCCATCAAATTGGGACCAGGGCGCAGCTCGACATCGTTGTATTCCGAGACCATGCCGCACATCACCATGCGGCCGAAATCGTTGAGCCGCGGGAACACCGCTTGCTGAACCGCACCGCCGACATTCTCCCAATAAACGTCGATGCCTTGCGGACACGTGCGATCGAGCGCGGCCCCCAGATCTGCCGAGCGATGATCGATGCAGCTGTCGAAGCCGAGCTCGCTTTCGACATAGCGACATTTGTCGGGACCGCCGGCAATACCGACGACCCGTGCGTCGTGGCGCTTGGCGAGCTGCCCAACGACTGCGCCAACCGCCCCCGAAGCGGCCGAGACGACGACGGTCTCGCCGCGCTGCGGCCGCCCGATTTCGCTGAGACCGACATAGGCGGTCAGCCCCGGCATGCCTAATACGCCGAGCGCCGTCGACAGTGGCGCCTCGTTGGGATCGAGCTTGATCAGGTCCTTTCCCGGCACCGCGCTATAGAGCTGCCACCCGTAACCACCGTAAACATAGTCGCCCTCACGAATGCCGGGGTCGCGCGAGCGCACAACCTGCCCCACGACCCGACCCTCCATGACGGCGCCGATATCGACCGGCTTCGCGTAGGAGCGCGTCCCGCTGATGCGGCCGCGCATATAGGGGTCGAGCGAAAGATATATGCCCCGCACCAGGGCCTCGCCATCGGCCGGCTCGGGGACCGGGCCGTCGGCAATGTCGAAATCAGCGGTTGTCGGCGCGCCGGTCGGACGCCGTTTCAGCAGCACTTGTCGGTTCCGGTCCCGCATGCGCCGGTCTCCTCAATGCGAAGCGATCATTAAAATTAGCCGATTGCCGCGCCGATCCGAAGGGCCTTTCCGATGATGGCACTGCAGGCTTCCAGCTTGTGTTAGCGGGCCCCAATCGAAATCGGCTGCCCACTGAACCGATATCCGCCGCGGCGAAAACCCGATTTCGACATTCGGTATCGTGTAGCGAGCCAAAGAACCGAAGCACGCGGGGTCAGCTTTCCGGCAATCTCACCTGGAGCCGCTGGGCGACCGCGGTCAAGACTGCACGATGGACCGCAGCTGGGTCCGCACGGGCGTTGATCAGAACGCAGCGCGCCGGGTCGGCGGCCGCGATCGCGTGGAAACCGTCGCGCAGCTTCTGATGAAAAGCCGGGTCGAGCCGCTCGAAACGATCGGCGCCGCGAGAGCGCGCGGCGGCCCGTGCAAGTCCGATCTTGACAGGGAGATCGAGGATCAACGTCAGATCGGGTGCGAAATCGCCAAGAGCAAAACGGTGCAGCATCGCGAGATCGGCGAGCGGGAGACCGCGACCGTAGCCCTGATAGGCCAAGGTCGAATCGGCAAAGCGATCGGAAACCACCCAGACGCCGCGTGCCAATGACGGCTCGATCAGTTTTGCGACATGATCGCGCCGCGCCGCAACCAGCAACAATGTCTCGGCCAATCCGTCCCAGCGCTCGCCCTCGCCTTCGAGCAGCAACCGGCGGATCGCTTCCGCTCCCGGCGAGCCGCCCGGCTCGCGGGTCGCGAGCGTCCTGATCCCGGCGCTTTCGAGCGCCGCCACCAGTCTTGGCACTTGCGTCGATTTGCCGGCCCCCTCCCCGCCTTCGACCGAGATAAAGCGGCCGCGCGATGTCACCTCAGCGCCAGTTTGTGCCATACGAGATACCCGGCCAGGGTGGCGATGCGGCCACCTGCATCCATGCGCGGCACTGCGGCTGCGGCGACGAGCGGCAGTTCCTGCTGCGGTGTGTCGGGTGCGGTGACGATAATCGTGCCGACGGTCTCGCCTTTTTGAATCGGCGCTGGGATCGGGCTGTCATACTGCAATGTTACATGCATGTCCTTGCGCGCCTGGCGCGACAGCGTAACAACCAGATCCTTGATCACCGTCAGCGGCACGCGCGCATCATTGCCGAGCCAAACCTCAGCATCATCGATCTTATCGCCGGCGGCAAACAGCTGATAGTTGTTGAATTCGCGGAATGCCCAGTCGGCTAACCTTTCGCTCTCCTCGGCCCGCGCTTTCATCGACGGCAATCCGCCCAGCACCATGATGATGCGGCGGTTGCCACGAACCAGAGAGGCCGTCAGGCTGTAGCCGGCTTCGTCGGTGTGACCGGTCTTCAGCCCATCCGCGCCCATGTTCTTATAAAGCAGCGGATTACGATTGCCTTGCTTAATGTTGTTAAAAGTAAAATCCATTTGACTATAGATCTTATAGTATTCGGGGAAGTCCTTAATCGTCCGAATTGCTAAAGTAACGAGATCGCGCGGCGTCATCCATTCATTGGGATCGGGAAGGCCATCGACATTGGTGAAATGACTGTCCTTGAGCCCGATCTCCTTGGCCTTTTGGTTCATCAAATCGACAAAGGCTTCGACACTGCCGGCCAGCCCTTGAGCCAGCACGACGCAAGCATCATTACCCGACTGGATGATGGCGCCGTGCAACAGATCGTCGATGCTGACCCGGGCACCGAGCGGCACGAACATCTTCGAACCGCCAGTCCGCCACGCCTCCTCGCTGACCGGCAACTCGTCGCTCAGCTTGGCCTTGCCGTCCTTCAACATCGTAAAGACGGTGTAAATCGTCATCATCTTGGCCATCGAGGCCGGCGGCATGCGCTCGTCCGCACCTTTGTCGAGCAACACTGCGCCAGTTTCGACCTCGACGATCATCGCATGAGTTGCTTCGGTATCGATGCCACCAGTCGTCTGCGAGGTCGCGGCAGGTGCCGGCGGGATCGCCGCGACAGCCTTGACCCTCGCTTTGGCTTTTGCATGGGCAGCAACCGCCGTACCCGGTTGACCGGCCAAGCCGATGGCGGTGAGAAGCACCACCAAAAGAGCTGCAAACCGCGGCCTCGTCATCTCATAATCCCCGATTGCGGAGTTGCTTGTTGCGTTGGTTGTGAACCTCAGTCACCGACGACGCGCGCCCCGCGATAGCCGCTGTCGACGACACGCGCAAGCAAGCGCCTCGCCTGCTCGTCGCTCGCGAAAGGGCCAATCCGTACGCGGTACATCGCGACACCGTTAACTGTAACGGATGTTACCTGAACATTGCCCAAACCGGCCATGTGCGACTTTACGCGTTCTGCGCTGTCCTGGCGCGAGAACGCACCCGCCTGAATAAAGAGCCGTTCCGTGCGCGCTTCCGAGGCCATGGCGGTCCGCAACGGTGATGGCAGCATTGTTGATGCCGGCGTGGACGTTGGAGTCCGGTCGAGTTTGTGGGCGGACGCCGCCTTCGGCGGCAATTCCGCCGCCTCCGCCGGGGCGATCAGAGCAAAACGGTAGTGCGTCGGTGGCGCCATGCGAGACGGCATCGGTTGCGATAGGAGTGGCTCGATCGCCGCCGTCGCCTGTTGCGGGAACACCGGTTGGGTCGCTTGCAGGCGCCGTGGTTCGAGGCGTGCCACTGTCAGCAATGACGCCTCGCGTTGCGTCGCCATCGGCGCCGTTTGGCGGCGAACCGCGACCTGCACCGGTTGCGGCGGAGTGGCCGGCTTTTGTATCGGCTGCTGGGCGTAAGCTGCCGCATATGATGGTATCGCACCCTGAGGTGCGGTTCCCGTGGCGGCGCCCGATGCTGCTGCGACGAGAGTCTGGCCGCTGTTCCGCATTGCCTCCTCCTCGGCGGCAATGCTCTCGTCCTTTAATATCGTCACGCGAACGAGAGTGGTGCCCTGGTTTTCAAAGCCGAGAAGCTGGGCCGCGCGCCGCGACACATCGATCAACCGGCCGCCAACAAACGGACCGCGATCATTGATCCGCAATTGCAGCGAGCGGCCGTTTTCAAGATTGGTCACTTGCACGATGCTCGGCATCGGCAAGGTCGTATGGGCGGCCGTCAGATCGTTCAGATCAAAGATTTCGCCATTCGCGGTCAGCCGGCCTGCAAATTCCTCGCCGTACCACGAGGCCACCCCGGTCCGGTCATAAGTGTAATCGACCGCCGGGTAGTACCACACACCATTGATCTTGTAAGGCTCGCCAACGCGGTAGGTCCCGATCCCGTGGCCTTCGGGATAGGAAGGTCCAATCGGCGATGACGCGCATCCTGCGAGAAAGAAACCAGGAAAAGCAATTAACGCGATGGCGCGCACCCAGCCCGGGGTCGCGAGTACCATTTGCTGACCCGATCTCGCCGCTCAGCTGCGGCCGATACGTTCCCCGCCGGCCATAGCATCCGCCAAATAGCCCACGGCCCCAGCGAAATAGGTGGATTTGTTCCACCGCATGATCGTGCGGAAATTGTCATAGACGAGCAGCGCGGGACCACCGGCGCCGTCCGGCATGACCAGCGAGGCCTCGACCTCGTGCACCGCAAGCGGTCGCGCGTCGAGGCTGCGCACCCCGATCCGGTCCCATTCGGCAGTCGACCGGCGCTGTTCGAGCCCGCTCCAGCGGGCGTCGAAACCGGGCGGCAACAGCACCTGGCGTCCCCAGCTCTCGCCGTCGCGCCAGCCGAGATGCGCCAGAAAATTTGCGATCGAGCCGAGCACATCGGCGCGGTCGTTCCAGATGTCGCGTCGGCCGCCGCCATCATAATCGACGGCGTATCGCAGGAAGGTCGACGGCATAAACTGGCATTGGCCCATTGCCCCGGCCCACGACCCGGTCATATTGCTCGGACCGACATTACCCTGATCGATAATGCGCAGCGCCGAGATCAGTTCGCCGCGGAAATAGGGGCCGCGGCGCCCGTCGAAGCCCAGTGTCGCGAGCGACGACAGAACCAGGTAGTCGCCCGTGATCTTGCCGAAATCGCTCTCCATCCCCCATAGCGCGACGATGAAGCGCGGATCGACCCCGTAGCGACGATGAATTGCTGCGAGCAGACCCCAATTGTCATAGAGCTCGCGATGCGCGTGCTCGATGCGCTGCGGGCTGACCGTTTTTTGCAGATACTGGGCGAAGGTCAGCACTTGCTCGGGCTGGTGGCGATCGAGTTCGATAACATGCGGCAGGTATTGCGCGTATCGCAGTGCCAAATTGACGGTTGACGGGCTTACGCCCTGTGCCGCCGCTTCGCGCCCGACCAGGTAAAGAAAAGAGTTGAAATCGCCCTCGGCCGCGGCGTTCCTGGGCAATCCGGTGAGCACAGCCGGCATGGCGAGCAGCGGAGCCGACAACAACATCCGGCGGCTGAAGCGGCAAGGCACCATCGGCTAACCACCCTGAACACCCGGTTCCCGACGTTTTATTGCCACAACCGCTCGGAGTCGTGCAACGCGGCCTCGCCAGGGTGGGGAAACGCCGCAAGTTGAGTTTTCCCGATCATCGGCGGATCGCCTTCGTCTCCGCGAATCGATGCCGCTCAGTGCGGCCAATCTTGACAAGGTGCCGCTGCGCTCGTAACGCATCAGGCAAGCGTTCGCGCCTTTTGGGAGGAGTGAGATGGGAGAGGTACTGGGGCTCGGCGTCACTCATTTTCCGCCGCTGTCGGGCACCGACGAGAGCATGGGGCGCATACTAAAGCGTGTCCTCGACGACCCGGCATTGCCCGAACAATATCGCCGGCCCGAAGGTTGGCCGGCCGCAATGCGTGAAGAATACGGCGCTGATCAAGGGCTGTCGGCAGCGCGCCGGCATCGCGAGGCACTGATCGCCGGTTTTCGCAATGCCCGCCGGGTACTCGATGAGTTCAAACCCGACCACGTCGTGATCTGGGGCGACGATCAATATGAAAACTTCCGCGAGGATGTCATCCCGCCATTCTGTCTGTTGGCCTACGACCAACTGACCGCGAAACCGTGGGAGTATTATCGCGCGCAAAACGCCTGGAACGAGCCCAAAGACAAGATATTCGAATATAAAGGCAGCCGAGAGGGCGGCAAATACCTCGCCACCAAGATGATCGAAGCCGGGTTCGACGTCTCCTATGCCTACCAGCCATTGCATCACCAACTCGGTCATGCCTTTCTGAATACGCTGTTGTTCCTCGATTATGACCGACGCGGTTTTCCGTATCCGGTGCTGCCGTTCCAGGTTAACTGTTATGGCCGCCGCGTCATCGCACAGCAGGCTGGCGTGCGCTCACTGAGTGAATTGCCGGCAGAGACCGATCTCGACCCGCCCTCGCCGATGCCGTGGCGCTGCTTCGACCTCGGCGGCGCCTGCGCCCGCATCATTAATGACAGCCCCTATCGGGTGGCGCTGATCGCCTCGTCGAGCTGGTCGCACGCATTTTTGACCCGCAAGAACTGGCTGCTCTACCCGGATGTCGAAGCCGACCGCGCGCTCTACGAGGCATTGCAAAGGAGCGACTATAAGACTTGGCGCGAGCGGCCGCTGAGCGCAATCGAAGACAGCGGACAGCAAGAGTGTCTCAACTGGGTGTGCCTGATGGGAGCAATGCAGGCGCTCAATCGGCGGCCGACCGAAACCGCCTTTGTCGAGACTTGGATCTTCAATTCGAGCAAGTGCTTCGCGGTCTACGAGCCGTGAGCCCCCTCCCATTCCCTCCCCCGCGTGCGGGGGAGGAGTAAGGTGGGGGCGATGACCGAGCTGCCCGGCAAGGCGCTGGCGGCAGAGTTGATCGGCAAGAGCCGGGTCGAAGCCGGTACGGCGCCGATCGCGGCCGTTATCGCAGCGGCGCGCGATGGCGCGCTCGGAGAGGATGCGGTGGTCCGGCTGATCGGGCGACTGTGGACCCTCGAGCGGATGTTCTATTACATCTATGGCGGCTGGGGGCAGGGTCTCGAAATGAACGACTTCCCACCCTCGGTCAAATACTTGTTCTCAAAGCAGATCGTCGATGAATCAACGCACGAGATGTTGTACCTTGATGCGTTGATCAGGCGCGGCGCCGTCGCCACCCAAAAACAAGCGTTCCAGCAACCATACGGCCGCTTCGCGGTGGATTCGGCGCTGGCTTATTACGTCTTTTCGCTGCGCAACCTCGCGACCTATCCGCATCCGATCCGCGTCGCGGCGCTCAATCTCGGCCCAAAGGTCATCGAATTCGCGTGGATGGAGGAGCTTTCGGCAGCTAGCGCGGATTCAGACCTCAGGGCCGTGTTCGACAGCCAAGCGGTCGAGAACCGCAGCCACATCAATATGGGCCGCCGCATCGTCGAGGAGTTCATCGGCAAGCCGGTCGAAGCCGAGCTGTGCCGCTGGGCCTGCGCGGTCGCGCGCCGCGACTATTTCCGCTTTCTGCACGAGCTCGGCGATTTTGTGCTCGACCGCTCCACCCCTCCCCCGCCCTTGCCGCGCGTTCAAGTGACCGACTGAGGGACATCGGGATGGCGAGCCTCAAGATCGATCACGAGCGCTGCACCGAATGCCGGATGTGCTACATCGTCTGTCGTGAGATCGACCTCAACGCGGTTTATGTCGCGCTCGAACCGCTGCACCGCATCGAGATCGACATGGCGAAATGCACCTATCCCGGCTGCACCGCCTGTCTGATGTACTGCCCGGCCGAGGGTTCGATCGTCGAGGCCGAGACCGGTCGCTCGCTGGTGCCGCCGCCGCCGGAAGCCTGGCGGAGCTGACGATGCGGCTCCAACATCGTCATCCCGGCGAAAGCCGGGAGCCAGAGCCCGGCGCCTTTGATTGCCCTGGGCCCCCGCTTTCGCGGGGACGAGCGTTCATTCGCAGTAAGGACCCCCAAATGCACCCGATCCTTGAAGAATTCTGTGACAAATGGGTGTGGCCGACGATGCCGGGGGCGCCCGGCGCCGAATTCCGGCTGCGGCTGACCCGCGAGCACTGCCTCAAAGGCTGGGAGATCTCGCTGAACCGCACACTTGCCGAGATCGACGAGGAACTCGCCGAGAACGACGAGGACTGGAAAAAAGAGCGCGCGCTGCGCGGCTACGCCGCCGAAGGCGTGCACATGTCGATCAAGCAGATGTCGGGGCAGCTGTTGTCGGTCGCTATCGCCGACCAGGAACGCTACATCGATTTGCAGCGCATGCGCGCCCGCCAGATCTGGGACGAGTGCAAGCACAGTAAACTGCACGCCGACGTCCTCATCGGCAAAGGCTGGGTCGAGAGCGAGCGCGCATTGATG
>JAFAOB010000276.1 GCA_019238055.1 Alphaproteobacteria bacterium | reverse complement strand
CCGGGATAGCCGGTCACGCGAGTGGCTCGAACAAATGCTCAATATCCGCCGCTTCAAGCAGCGGCCCAGTGGCGGCGCGGTTATCGAGCACGCCTGCGGCGAGCGCCCGCTTGCGGTCCTGCAGCGCGATCATACGCTCCTCGACCGTCCCCTGGGTCACCAGCTTGTAGACGAACACCGGCTTGTCCTGGCCGATGCGGTGGGCGCGGTCGGTCGCCTGGTCTTCGACCGCCGGGTTCCACCAAGGGTCATAATGGATGACGGTGTCGGCGGCGGTCAGGTTGAGCCCGGTGCCTCCCGCGCGCAGGCTGATCAGGAACAGCGGTACCTCGCCGTTCTGAAACCGGGAAACAGGTGTGCTGCGGTCGGTGGTGTCGCCGCGCAGCTCGACAAAATCGATGCCGGCGCGGGCAAGCTCCGGCTTGATCAGGTCGAGCATGCTGGTGAATTGCGAGAACAGCAGCACCCGCCGGCCATCCTCTATCAGAGGCGGCAGCAATTCCATCAGGTGGGAGAGCTTGGCGCTGGCGCTGACCCGGCGAGCCGCTTTGAGCTTGACGAGGCGCGGGTCGCAGCAGACTTGGCGCAGCTTGAGCAACGCATCGAGGATCACGATATGGCTGCGGGCGAACCCTTTGGCGGCGACCTCCTGCCGTACTTTCTCATGCATCGCCAGGCGAAGGGTTTCATAGAGATCGCGCTGCGGCCCCGATAATTCGAGCGGGCTGAGGATCTCGCTTTTCAGCGGCAGATCGGCGGCTACGACCGCCTTGGTCCTCCGCAGCAGGAAAGGCTTGAGCCGCGCCGCCAGCACGGCGCGCCGTTCACCATCCTGGCGTTTCTCGATTGGGGTGCGAAATACGCGGGCAAAGCGCTTGGCGTCGCCGAGCAGGCCGGGCATCAGAAAAGCAAACTGCGACCACAGCTCGCCGAGATGGTTCTCGACTGGCGTCCCGGTCAGGCACAGGCGATGGCGCGCGTTGATCCGGCACGCAAGCTGGGCGGCTTTCGCCTTCACGTTCTTGATCGCTTGCGCCTCGTCGAGCACGGCCATATGCCAATCGACGGCAAGCAGCCGATCGGCGTCGCGCGGCAACAGCGCATAGGTCGTCAGCACCAGATCGCTGTTCGCAATCTCGCCAAAGCGCATGGCGCGATCCGCACCGTGCAACGACAGCACGCGCAGTTCCGGCGCCAGTCGTGCCGCTTCCGCGCACCAGTTTGGCACAACGCTGGTCGGGCATACAACGAGACACGGGCGGTCGAGTCGGCCTTCGCGCTTTTCGACAAGGATATGGGCGAGGGTCTGCACGGTTTTCCCCAGACCCATATCGTCGGCGAGGATACCGCCCAACTCATAGGTGCGCAGAAATTGCAGCCAATCCAGCCCCGACTGCTGATAGCCGCGCAGCTCGGTTCGCAGCCCGCGCGGCGGCACGACGGGTTCGATCCGGGCGAACCCCTGGAGCCGTTGCGCAAGCGCCCGCAATCGCTCGCCGCCGAGCCAGCGCAGGCGGGTGGCGGCTTCGATCGCGGCGAGCGCCGCGCCTTCGCCGAGCGAGATGTCGAGGGTACCCTCCGATGACAGGGTTTCCGGGTCGTACAACTCGACCAACGCCGAGAGGACCGCTTTGATCCGCTCCAGCGGCAAGGCGATGCGCCGGCCATCGGCAAGCGTGCCGAACACGACACCGTTATGGGCAAGCCCGTCTATCCCGTCCGATGTGTTCACCCCACGCATCTGGCGCAACAGCGTGGTCAGTACCGGAAGCAACGGTATCCGCTCGCCATCCACGTCAATGCCGAGGTCGAGCGAGAACCACCAGCCGCTGCCTTCCGAGATCGAAGCCGTCCAGTCGCCCCCGCCGTCGACGACACGATGGCGGAAGCCGTTCTCGAACTCGATCCGCCAGCCATCCGCCTCGAGTGCCGGCACCGCTTCGTAGACAAAACCCGGCCAAGCCGAAATGTCCTCGGTAAAGTCTAGCGGGATGAAAAAATGATCGTCTTCATGCTTGTGAAAATTGTCGGCCGGCGCGAGCCCCAGTTTCCGCAGCCGCTGCTGTGCTTTTCGCTCGGCCGCGAGATTGCGTTGCTGCACGACGATTCGCCCGGCTTCAACCTTGCGGATCTCGACGGGGGCGGAGGTAGGATCGATCGCCTGTCCGCCGTAGTCGAACCCGAGCATCGCGATATCGGCCGTTTCCTCAACGCTGCGCCCCGTCGTCCAATACGTCCAAACGCGGCGACGATTGACCAGGCGCAGCACCGGGATCGGCGGATCGGTGCGGATCTCCTCGATCAGATCGGCACGCGGCCGGGGCAGCGGCAGCTCGGGAAAGTCGCGCTCGAAGACCGCATCGAGGGCTGCCGCCTGCGCGATGTCAACTGGCGGCGCCATCAGAAACGAAGCGACCAGACTGCGCGGCATGTCGAACTCGAGCGGTCCGGCAAGATGGGTCTCGGGATCGACGTACCACGGCGACGCACAGGGCAATCCGATCAGCGAAGCCTCGTCAGTGGCAATGTCGACGTGCTGGCGGCCATCGCCGCCGAGCCGCCAACAGAGCCGCGCTCGCCGCGGCGGTCCCAGGGCCAGCATGGGGCTCGCCACCTCGCGCCAACAGCAGCGCCCGGTCGCGAGGATGCGCCGCATCGCCAAATCCATCGTTTCCGGATCGTCGGGAAGCTGCGGCGTTCCCCAACCCGTATCGCGCATGAGCCGGGCAATCAGCCTGTCTTCCGCCTGGACATATCGCGCGTGCGAGGTCTCCACGCCGGATGGGCACGCCCGCTCAGCGCCATAAGCGCCCGATTTGAGGATACGCACGACGCGCAGCTCAACAGTGAAGGCCTGGCCGGTAAACCGCGGCCCGTCGAGGCGATAGACGATTTTCTCGGGCGGACGGGTGTGGCTGTTTTCCCCGCGTCGCAACCCATCGAGCCAATTAGCGACCGGACCGCTGAGTGGATCGGCCTCGACCATCCCCTCCGGCGGATTCTTGATCGCTTCGAGCAACACCGCGGCGACGTGCTTGCAATCCACTGCGACCGGGCAGCTGCACCGCCCGGTCAGATGGACGCGCTCGCCCGCCTTGATCTCAACAAAGACATGATACGGGTGGCGGCGCGTCCCCTGTACGTCGGCGACGAGCCGCTGCCCACCCTTGTCGGCGTGCAGATTGCGGACCGCGCCGCGGCTCTGATAAGGGCGCCCCTTGTCAAGCTCCCACCCGAGGCATCGACGGATGTCGTGTTCACTATAGGGTAGAGGGAGCACGCTCGGGAAAAAGTGCGGCAATGGTGTCATTCAAGGCGATCTTCGGCGGCGGAGCATCCGAATTGACGGCTCGGCCCTGGTCTGTGTCAAGCATCTGCACCGTATATGGAGCCCCGCGCACACGGGTCAAATGCCGACGCGCAATGGTCATCTGCCTTGCAGAATCGCAGAGGGAAAAAAAGGAATAAAGCGCGGCCAGACCAAGAGATGACTTGGAGATCGGTTGAACAAGCGCCTCACTCGCTTGGCGCATATCGCGGCGCACGTCTCGGCAACGATCATTCCCGATAGGGGAGGGAAGCTTTGCGCTCGCTGCTCGCGAAAATACGGCGCACCCCTCTTACCCAGGGCTGATCGGTCTTGCCAATATGCGCACCCAGCCGTGCTCGTTGAGCGGCCAATCGGAGACTAACCTGCCCGGATCGATGACGCCATCCGGATAGGTTAC
>JAFAOB010000197.1 GCA_019238055.1 Alphaproteobacteria bacterium | reverse complement strand
TACCGTTCGACATGAACAACGGAGTTTGGAGAAGCGGGGCTAAATCTACCGCGCAGGTTCGTTGACCATAGAGACGCCTAAGGCTCACCGCTTTCCTTGCTGATCAGCGAGATATTGTTGCCCGCCGATCAAGCCGCAACGTACAAGAGACTTCCAGACCTGCTCTTGGCCATCGATCCAGTCAATGGCCGCGCCATGTGGGTCCGTCGAGGCGATTGGTGAGCCGTTCACTGGTGTGAGAGGCGTTCTGTTGAAAAGAGACGCTCCTTTGCAGATACCGGAGAAGGTTCGCCGTAACGCCGCTTTGCTGGGCGAACCCGGCCATATCTGGCTGGCCGGTTTGCCGCAGTATATTGCCGAACTCGAACGGCGCTGGACGATTAAGGTAGGGCAGCCGGTGGGGCGCGGAAGTGAAGCCTTCGTAGCCAAAGCCCACGCCGGTGGCGGTCTGGATGTTATCCTGAAGATCGTCATTCCTGGCATCGACCCGATGCGTCAGGAGCTGCGCATATTACGAGCTGCTCATGGGGTCGGTTACGTCCGGCTGATTTGTAGAGATGAAGTAAGCAATGCGATGCTGCTGGAGAGGCTTGGCCCGCAGCTGCATGAATTTCATCTTCCGGAAGATCAACAGATCGAAATCATGTGCGGCACGCTGCGCGAAGCCTGGCGGCCACCTCCTAAAGGTCCTTCCTTGCCAACAGGCGCCGACAAGGCCGTCGAACTGTCTCGCGCCATCGAATCGCATTGGGTCTCGTTCGGAAGGCCATGTCTAGAACGCACAATCGAACTGGCGCTATCGTATGCCGAGAGGCGACGGCGAGCATTTGATCCCGCGCGGTCCGTGCTTGTGCATGGTGATGCCCATGAATGGAATACGCTCATGGCCCCGGGCTCTGCGACGGGCTTCAAGTTTGTGGATCCCGATGGCGTCTTTGCGGAACGTGCTTTCGATCTTGCGATCCCGATGCGCGAATGGGGCAATGTGATGCCGGAGGGCGATGTCGTGCGGCGCGGTCGCCACCGTTGCAACCTGTCGGCCAAATTCGCCGGCGTCAGGCATCAGCCGATCTGGGAATGGGGGCTGATTCAGTGCGTGTGGAATGGTTTGTTGTTGCATCGGATTGGGCTTGACGAGCCGGCGTCGGTATCGCTCGCAATTGCCGACGTGTGGTCTGCCGCGGGTGACTCTGTGGCTCGATAAGCTGTATTAGCTTGAGCTTAATCTGATGCAGATAAGCGGATCTGGTCTGCCGTACCACTGCCAGCACGCGTCGCCTCTCGACCGGCGGCTGAGCCGACTAGCCTACGCAAAGTGCACTTCCGTCTTCGGGCGCCGTTTCGATACAAATTCGACGACGCTTCCTCTGGGCCGGTGCGCACGGCCGGCAAAATGACTCCTCAAGACGCCGAGCGATCGCGAAAACCGGCCAAAGATCGGACAAAGGCCGAGCGGGCTTGCCGCTTTGCTTATTACCCTGATCCCGGCATGATGGCCCTACCTGCCTCCTCTGTAGGAGCCGATGCCATGCTCTCCAGGCCCGCGCCCATCGTGACCGCCGACAGCATCACCCGCATCGGCCCCGAAGCCAAGCGGGTGGTCGTTGTCAACGGCTCGCATGGCGGCGTCTATGCCGCCTATCTCGCGGCGAAGCTCGGCGTTGCGGGAGCCATCTTTAATGATGCCGGGATCGGACGCGACAGCGCCGGCATCGCCGGGCTCGACTACCTGGCGCAGCTCGGTATCCCGGCCGCCGCAGTCGGCGCCACGACCGCGCGCATCGGCGACGGCGCCGATATGATGGCGCGCGGCGTCATCACCCACGCAAACCCTCTTGCCACCGCCCTCGGCTGCCGCGCCGGCATGTCCTGCCGTGAGGCCGCCACTGCTCTGGCGCAAGCGGCCGTGCGCGAAGCAGAGCCGGCGCCGGCACTGGAATCGGCCTTTCTGCTGATCGCCGAGCCGCCGACGGTATGGGCGCTCGACTCGGCCTCGGCGGTCGGCCCCGAGCATGTCGGCGCCATTGTCGTGACCGGATCGCATGGCGGATTGCTGGGCGGGCGACCAGAGACCGCGCTTAAATACGATGCACGCGCGGCTCTGTTTAACGATGCCGGGATCGGCATCGACGAAGCGGGTGTCACGCGCCTTCCGGCGCTCGACATGCGCGGCATCGCCGCGGCCACGGTCTCGGCAGCAAGTGCCCGCATCGGCGATGCGCGCTCGACCTATGAGGATGGTATCTTGTCCCGCGTCAATTCGCGCGCCGCTGCACTCGGCATCGCGCCCGGCGGCAGCGCCCGCGAGTTTGTCGCCATTATCCGCCGCGCCGCCGTCGACCGGGAGAAACACGCATGAGCGAAGCCAACCGCGCCAGCAACCGCCCCTCGGGCCGCATGAACGGCGGCCGCGCGATGGCCGAGATGTTGCGACTCGCCGAGGTCGGGCCGATGTTCGGCATGGGCGGGTTCCAGCTGTTGCCGTTCTACGACGCGCTGGGCCAGCTCGGCATGCGGCATTTCCTGATCAATGACGAGCGCTGCGGCGCCTTCGCCGCCGAAGCCTATGCGCGCGTCACCAACCGGCCAGGGGTCTGTGACGGCACGCTCGGACCCGGCGCCACCAATCTGGTCACCGGCTTGATCGAGGCGCTGAATGCTGGGACGCCGATTGTCGCCTTTGCCGGCGATACCAACCGAACGCATTCCTGGAAAAACATGACCCAGGAATGCCGGCAGATCGAAATCCTGCGGCCGGCGGTCAAGGAGCTGATCCGGGTCGAGCAGACGAACCGCGTTCCCGAACTCCTGCGTCGCGCCTTCGCGGTGGCGACCTCGGGCCGGCCGGGCCCGGTCCTGCTCGATGTGCCTGAGGATGTCTGCCATGGCGAGCATGATTTCGCCGCCGAGGATTTTACGATCGACCCAACGACCTTGAGTGTACCGGCTCGGCGCATCCGGCCGGACCGTGCAGATATTGGGCGAGCTGCGGCGCTGATTGCACGGGCCAAGCGGCCGCTGATCCTGGTCGGCGGCGGCATCCATCTCTCGGCCGGCTACGACGCCCTGCTGGCGCTCGCCGAGGCGCAGTCGATCCCGGTTGCGCACACGATGAGCGGCAAGGGCGGGATCGCCTGCACGCACCCGCTCTCAGTCGGGCTGTTTGGCCGCTATTCGCGGATCGCCAACGAGCTGATCGAAGCATCGGATTGTCTCCTCGTCGTCGGCTGCAAGCTCGGCGAGATCGCGACCAAGCGCTATGCGCTGCCCGCGCCATCAATTCCGCTTGTCCATCTCGAAATCCTTGCCGAGGAGATCGGCCGCTGTTTTCCGGCGGATGTGGCGCTGTGGGGCGACGCCCGAGCCGGGCTCGAAGATTTGGCCGAGGCGCTCGCCGATGACGCGCGGCAAGCCCGAGCGACACGCGCCGGTTATGTCGCCGAAATCCCAAAACGAATGGCCGCGTGGCGCGATGAGGCCGCACCGCGGCTGGATTCAGCCGAACGGCCGATCCATATGGCGCGGCTCTGCCGCGAACTGAACCGGGCCTTGCCTGAAGACAGCATCCTGGTCGCCGATGGCGGGTTTGCCGGCCATTGGACCGGGCTTCTCTATGATACCAAGACCGCCGGGCGGCATTTCATCCCGGATCGCGGTTTGGCCTCGATCGGTTATGGACTGCCCGGCGGGATCGGGGCGGCGCTGGCCGCACCCGGAACGCCGGTCGTCGCGATCACCGGCGATGGCGGCTTCAACATGATGTTGGGCGAACTCGAAACCGCCCGCCGCGCGGGGGTGGGGCTGACGATCGTCGTCGTTAATAACGCCGCCTCGGGTTATGTGAAGGCGCTGCAGCACGCAATGTTCCGCGGCCGCTACCAATCCTCGGATCTTGTCGAAATGGATTACGCGGCAATCGCGCGCGCGATGGGGTGCGATGGCACTCGCGTCGAGGACCCGGACCAGCTGTCCGCAGCGTTGGCATCCGGGCTCGGCGAGCGCACCCGGCCAACCGTGCTCGACGTGATCGTCACCCGCGATCCCGCGCGCATGCTCCCTGCCGTGGACAACCGCACCGTCGAGATCCGCCAAGGCGACCGGGTGGCGTGATTTGATCCTGCGGGGTTGCCCCGCTTGATGTACACAAAGCGCGCGGCGGCTCCGCTGCTACGACGCGCCGCTCTTTTGCCGCCGGCGCGCGAGGCCCGCGAATAGCGCCTCGATGCTGGCGCGATCGACGCCGTCGCTTTTCATCATTGCCTGGATCAGCGGGTCCCTGACCAATTCGCCAAGCGTCAGATTGCGGGAGCCAACCGCGATTTCGCTGTCCCTGTTCATGTCAGTCGTCCGAGCATCCCCGATTATTCGGATAACAGGTAGGTGTGCTCGGCAGCAGTATTCTCAATCTCGGAGCTCTTGATGGTTCCGCGCCGCACGAACGCGGTAGAACGATCCTGCGTTTTCCCGATATGTTCGCTCCAGTAGTCAGAGGCCGATAGTATACGGCTGCGGGTCCCGGCGTCTATGAGCGGCGCCGTGCGTTGCGGTACCAGAACGCGTCCGCCAGTATTCTCGTCAACCTATTATCTATACCCTGCCTGGGAGGCCATTTTACCGGCCTATCAGGAAACGGCGAATAACGATGCAGCGGCCATATTCGGATGCAGATATCCTTGTTGATCCATTGATCGTAGTCTGTGGCGATTTGGATTGAATCCACACTCAGGAACGCTTGAACAAAAAGTGTCCCTATTACAAAAGTCCAGCATACCACATCATGCCGGCCGCGCTCGTCGAATTCTCCGTTGATGGAATCGAATGGGTTCGCCGTATCTAGTGCTTAATTGCGTTGAAATGCGATATTTTGTATAATATTTGAGGTGTGCATACCATTTGAGGTGTCGGGTGAGCCGGGTCGCGGTCGCATTGTCGTGTTCTGCCGAGCAACGAACTGAACTGATCAACCTCGCGCGCAGCCG